>NZSI01000036.1 GCA_002696685.1 Chloroflexota bacterium
GCCGTTACTACATCTGCGCCAGCACGAATATACTCTTCATGTACTTGACGAACTATGTCAGGGTGGGTCTTATTAGCAGCCCCGCACCAGGCAGAGGAATTCATCGTGGCACCCAATCTCGCGATTTCACTGCCAGTTGCTCCATCTAGAACAATGATTTCTTTATTGCTTAGTTTGTTATCAAGAATCATATTCATACTTTTCCTTATCTGATTACGATGAGATTATTGGATTAGCCTTGCATATTCAAATGACGAGCATACTAAATTTCAGGACTTAACCGGTTGGAGTGGGACGGTACCTTTCTATAAGTATGGGGTGGTTCGAACTATTTCTCAGGATTTGAGGGTTCTATTCTGTAGGCTCTCTCCCACGTGCGGGCGCACGCCTTAATACTTTCTCCCCTCCCCTTCTTTGATTGTATCCTCCCTGGGGGGAGGATTTGATAGAGCGAACGAACATCAAAATCCGCTGTCAATCAATGGAGGTACATGCAATGAATTCTTCTGAAGCACAACGTCTGAAACTTCAAGGTAGGAAATTCACCGAATCCAAACAGGATGGGAAAGCCTTTCTGTCATACAGGCAATCACTAACCCTGAATCCGGATGACCCAGAAACTTGCAACTGGTTGGGTATAACTCTGGATAATATGGGGGCATATGAAGCCGCTATAGAGAACTATACTCGGGCTATTAAGTTAGATCCGAATTATGAGAAAGCTCTCTATAACCGTGGAATGTCTTACATACAGACGGAAAATTACCAAGCTGCTATCGACGACTTCACAGAAGTGATAAATCTGGACTCTGAATTTAGTGGGCGAGCCAGATTGCAAATAAAATGGGCCCGTGAGTCACAGGGGTATCAAATTCAAGAATACCGCAGTGGGGACAAAGGAATTATCGTGGGAATTCCAGACTCAAATGACAAAGCAGAAGACAAGGAATAAGTTTCTCCAAGATAAAACGCTTCAAATTTCTCTTTTCCCTCACTGGAGTCGGCAAAACATCGGCAAAACCTACTTAAAGGCCTTATTTTTATCGTATTACTCGATCTATTTCCTAAACAATGCTCAGGCACTGTTTAGCATTGGCGGGAGCGCGAGGGAGTCGAACCCACCACACCAGTCGAAGGACTGCTGCCAACGGATTTGAAGTCCGCAGAGACCACCAGGCCCCATCCGCTCCCATTAGATTGCGATGATCTAGTTTATCCCAGAAAGCGCTTCGTCCAATTTTTTCTGGATGATGGACTTTGGAACAGCTCCGACTATCTGATCAACCGGTTTCCCGTTATGAAAGATTAATAGAGCAGGAATACCTCTGATATTGTAAGAGAGTGACAAGTCCCCATTTGCATCTACGTCTAATTTCCCAACCTTGATTCTTCCATCATATTCATCCGCTACCTGTGCTACCGAGGGAGCTATCATTTTGCATGGTTGGCACCAGTCAGCCCAAAAATCAACTAAAACAGGTATTTCAGACTGAAGTACCTCTTCATCAAAGTTTTCGCTAGTGATTTCTATCGGTGCAGACATAGTTCTCTCCTAATTTGAAACAAGTTCAATTCTTGTATTTAGATTATGGCATCTATCCATTTTATGGCACCCATCTCAGTCTCTTTTTTTCCAATAATCTATAAAATCTATCGGAATATACTCAATCTCATCCCAAAACAATGTGCCCAAAATCACTCCCTTTGGAACATCAAAAACAATATACCCTTCTACCTGTGTTTGCCTTGGCAACTCAACATCACCCCATAATATTGGAGAAATATCCTTCACGGTAGGAGTTTCCTCCAAAGAAACACTGACTGAGCGGGCCTTTGAAATTGGGTCAACAGCCGGAAATCTTCGACTTCGTCTATCCCCTATCGATGCAGCCTCAGTATCAACCAAAAGAGGAATAACTGTACTGGTCCTATTTACTATAGTCGGCTTCATAACAATCAATTGTCTATTTGAGGCACTGGGCGTGATTACCCATGTCTTTCCGTCAGTACCCTTATAGAACGCCGAATCAATGACCACAGGAAACCCCGTATGAACTTCAATATTCCTGCCGGCTACTGACCGTGTCTCTGGCTCACCACTGCAGGCAAACGCAAAAACAGAAGATACAGCAACACAACCGATAACAATCAAAGATAAAATACTTGGTATTTTCAATCCATTTAACAATTCAACACTTCCGAATAATATTCATCAGTCAGGCTTGACATTAAGAACTGGCAAGTGATGGCATAGACCTGAGTTTATATACAAGATCAATTAATGTTTCCAGCAAATAGTCTACATCTTCTTCAGAATTGTCTCTCCCTAATGTGATCCGAAGTGTACCCTGTGCTTGCTCCGCAGACCTACCCACGGCGAGAAGCACATGAGAGGGTTCTAAAGAAGCTGATGAGCAAGCACTTCCACTTGACGCGCAGATTCCCTTTAAGTCAAGTCCTAAAAGTATAGGCTCGCCTTCCACTCCTTCAAACGACACACTTACATTGTTGGACAGCCTATCTGTATCGTGTCCATTGAAAACAACGCCTTCAATTTCTTTAAAAAGCGTTTGAACAATTTTGCTTTGCAGTTTCTGTAATTTACTTTGGTTCTCCTCTAATTCTCCCACAGAAAGTTTTAACGCAGTAGCCATACCTACTATACCTGCCACGTTTTCAGTCCCAGATCTACGTTGGCGTTCTTGTCCTCCGCCCATCATGAGAGGCTCAAATGGAGTCCCTCTCCTAATAAACAATCCCCCCACCCCTCGAGGCCCATAAAACTTGTGAGCCGACATACTCATCATATGAACACCTTTGAGTTCAGATAAGTTAATAGGTATGTGACCGAGAGCCTGCACAGCATCAGTATGGAATAAGATTGTTCTTTCATCTCTCTTAGAAATAGACCTGATAGATTCTGAAAGTTCTGCAATTGGCTGTATCGTTCCAATCTCATTATTAGCCATCATGATACTAACCAATACTGTTTCTGACGTTACCGCGTTTAAGAGATCAGACTCACTAACAACACCATACTCATCTACTGGAAGATATGTAACCTTAAATCCAAATTGCTCCATTTGGTGGCATGTGTGCAAAATAGCATGATGCTCTATAGAGGACGTAATAATGTGCCTTCCAAGGTGTCTCATGGCCATGGCACCGCCTTTGATAGCAGCGTTGTCTGACTCAGTTCCTCCACTAGTAAAGGTTAGCTCGCTAGAACGGGCTCCAATCAGACTGGCGACTACACGCCGCGACCTGTCGACTGCGTTCCGAGCTTCCTGGGCCAGAGTATAAAGGCTCGATGGATTTCCAAAACTACCCTTAAGGTAGGGAAGCATATCCTCCAAAGCTTCAGATCTAAGAGGCGTGGTTGCCGCGTGGTCCACGTAAATTAATCTATCTAAATCACCGTTCATTGGCCACCAATCTTATTGATTATTGTTCATCTCTCGGGACATATCCGAGCCCCATCCTCATAACCACACTTAAACCTCATTTCGCAGAATTGGTTCACCTTCCACCTCTTAATATTATCCAATGTTTTGTTCGTTATCGGCCAATGACAACCTCTCACTAAGCATACCCTCTTCAGCTTCATCATCGGTTAAATATTCAATACCTCTTTCTATCAAATTAGACTTCGTTCTTTGAACACCAAAAAGCTTGGATACTTCGTGTTCAGCTTTGTCAGGGTCAAACCATTTACAGGAAAAAATATCTACATTTAAATAATTGCGTTCTGGAAATGTATGAACACTTATATGGCTTTCAGCGATCAATACTACCCCTGAAATACCCCAGTCAGTCTCCTTGGAACCCTTATAACTGACGACATTGGGGGGGGATATCGATGTCATACCCAGTATTGATGGATATGTCTCCAGAAATTCTTTAACCCTGGACTGATCCCACAGAAGCTTTCTATCGGCAGTGTAGCCGTCTATCATTAAGTGCATAGTACCAATATCATACCGATAAAATTTTCGGAAACCTATCTTCGAAGGAATAATACAAATTTGGGAACCCTATAACTATTGAACTACGAAAGCCGTTGATTTACTATTCTTCAGTTGTAATAAAAGTTCTCAAAGTCTTAGCTAGCAGCAACTGTCCCACGTTATATCAATCGCAACCATAAAAAATTAACAGATTGAATAAAAGCCATTGATAGAAGTATCTGACATAACAAAATACTATGGCGATTTTCCCGCAGTCACTGGTCTCACGTTTTCAGTGGAAAAAGGAGAAATCTTGGGATTTTTGGGGCCAAATGGTGCCGGCAAATCTACCACAATGAAAATTCTGACCGGATTTATGCCTCCCACCAGTGGGACTGCCTCGATAGCAGGATTTGATATCGTAGAAGAATCTCTAAATGCTCGAAAACATATAGGATATCTCCCTGAAACGGTTCCTTTGTATTCAGACATGACCATTGAAGACTATCTCTCGTTCATGGGCACCATTCGCGGGATGAGCGGAAATGAAATAGCCAAACGCCGTTCAGAGGTGATCGAGCTATGTCATATTGAAGAATACTCTTCAACCATCATAGGTAAATTATCGAAAGGATTCAGGCAGAGAGTTGGTATAGCTCAGGCAATACTTCATGAACCTGATGTTCTTATCCTGGATGAACCTACTATAGGTATTGATCCAATACAAGTAGTCGAAACCCGCCAACTTATAAAAGATTTGGGAGACGAACACACTATTATATTGAGCTCCCATATCCTGCCAGAGGTCTCTCTAATTTGCGACAGGATAATAATTATTCATGAGGGTCAAATAGTCGCTGTAGACGAACCAGAGAATTTGGGCACCAATCTGTCTGGAGTGGAAAGAGTTGAACTCGAAGTAAAGGGCCCCAACAGGGAAATAATGGCTGTGCTGGAATCAGTCAATGGAGTTCAAGAAATAAGTCGGGACACTGCCACAGGTGGAGCGTTCCATAGATACCAAATTACTGTAGATCTCGGAAAAGATATCCGATCTGAGTTAGCACTGGCAGTCATTAAAAATCAATGGGAATTGCTCAAACTGCAATCTTTAGGTATGAGCTTGGAAGAGATATTCCTTCGACTGACCATTGAAGAACAACCGCTCAATCCAAATCCTGTGCCGGAAGCAGCTGGATGAATAATTTAATAGCCATAACAGCCAAAGAAACAAGAGCTTATTTCGCTATGCCATCCGCTTATGTCGTGGGAGCAATGTTCCTTGTGCTTACCGGTGTTTTCTTCGTCTTTGATATATCAAGTCCTTTTGCTGAGGCAGGAGTAAGAGGCTTGGTTGATTGGGCTAGCTTTTTCACCATATTTGTAGCCCCTCTTCTCACAATGCGACTGTTGGCGGAAGAACAAAAACTTGGAACCCTTGAGTTGCTTCTCACTTCTCCTGTCAGGGAATGGGAAGTGGTTGTAGGAAAATACATTGCTAGCCTAGCAATGCTTCTGGCGATCCAATTTGTGACTCTCTACTACGTCCTCATGATTTATGTGTTTGGAGATCCCGATTCAGGTCCAGTGTTGAGTAGTTACCTGGGATTAATACTTCACGGTGCTGCCGCACTAGCAATTGGACTCCTCGGCTCTTCATTATCTGGTAACCAGATCGTTGCGGCCGTAGTAGGAACAGCGGTATTACTGTTTTTCACCTTCATAGATAGAGTTTCATCTCTTGTTGAGGGAGCACCTGCTGGATTCTTAAATGCTATCTCAATGGATGGACGCCTCTCTGACTTTACAAGAGGAGTGATCGACACCAGTCATATTATTTACTTCCTTAGTTTGATAGCTATATTCGTCTTTCTTACGATTCGGTCTTTAGAAACACGAAGGTGGCGCTAGATGTCATCCCAGCCGGAACAAACTGAAGAGTCTTATTCCAGCATCTTACTCAGTTCGATCAGATCGCCTGGATTTTGGAGCATAGTTGCAGGTGGTGGTGGAGTAGCTGCCCTTGTTATTGGTGGAGCCATAAATTTAGCCTTTGACACGCTATCATCACTCTCTCTAATAGTTCTGCTAGTCGGAGCCGTTTTGATCTTTTTGGCAATTGTCTTATCTCCAAGAGCTGTTGCTATTTTTCTCGTTGGACGTAGGGGTCGTTATGGAACGAATGTAGCGATAATGACGATTGCTTTCTTCGTTATACTTCTAGTCCTGAACTTTCTGATCTACCAGAGTCCTACCAGAATAGATACCACTGCGACTAGAATATTCACATTATCGCCTCAAACTCTTCGTATCCTTGATGAGATGTCGTCGCCAGTCATCGCCAATGCTTTCTTCGTGGAAAAACAGACTTCCGACGCAGAAAAACAACAGGCCGAGGATCTATTAAATGAATTCCAACGAAGATCAGATAATTTTAGCTACAGGTTCATCGACCCAGAATTAAACAGAACTCAAGCCTTAAAATATGATGTTCAAACGTATCCTACGATAGTATTTGAGGACCCAGAGAATGGAAAAATTCAAGGAATAGTGAGATTCACTGAGCAGGAGTTTGTCACAGGTATCCTTGTTGCCTCGGATGTGCAACAAAAAAAGGTACGGGTTCTCATTGGCCATGGGGAGTCTTCCCAAACAGATAGGGCTGACACAGGCTTAGATTTTGCGATTGAGGGGATGCAACGAGATAATTACAGAGTTCTTCCACTCAATCTGAAACAGGTTGGAGAAGTTCCTGAAGACACAGCGGTGCTGATAATAGCTGGGCCTGACAAAGACATTGATGACACTGAATTTGAGGCCCTCTCAAAGTATGTGACCTCTGGAGGTCATATTCTAGCGATGTATGATCCGGGAGTGCCTGAAGGATTTAACGTGATTTTGGCGACTTATGGTCTAGCAATAGGAGAGCAACCAGTGGCTGACGCTGTTAGCAATGTTGGGGGCGAAATGCTTACTCCTATGTTGCAAAAGGCTAACGGCCAACTAGCCGGTAGTAGTATCAGTGGAATTGGTATAGTTGATGAGATAAGCGTAAGTTTCTTTCCTGAAGTAGGCTCGATAATTTCCTTGGTACACAAAGACGATCTGCCAGCTCACATTAGATTCACTGAAATAGGAATAACTACTCCTGCAAGCTGGCTAGAGACCGACTCAGATTCCCCGGGATTCTCGAATGAAGAAATACCTGGGCCATTTGTTGTGGCTGGAATACTGGAAACTCAAGGCTTGATTAATGAAGATCCGTCCCAGGTATCTTTCAGAAAACCTGCCAAAATGGTCATATTTGCTGACTCTGACTTCGCTACCAACAAATACTTCCATAGTAGTGACAATGCCGACCTTTTCTTGAATTCTGTAAACTGGCTTGCTGATGATTATGAACTAATTTCAATAAGACCAAAATTGATACCGTATCGAGAACTGGTCGTAAACTCTAGAGAACGTGACTTCATAAAATGGTCCAGTTGGGTATTCCCCCCTACTCTAGTGCTCATACTAGGCATTTTCGTTTGGTGGAGAAGACGTTAGGAGCGTTTCAGATTGAACTTTAAGGTAACGTTGGCACTTATAGCGGTTGCTGCCATAGCGGGCGCAGTTTATTTTCTAAATCCCTTTGAAAAGGAAGAGGAGAAAGCACTGCCTCGTCCCTGGTTCTATCAAGTTTCAGTTGAAGACATGACCTCAATTGGAGTTCAATCTGAGGGTTATGATGTGCTTTTCAACAAAACTACGGAAGGGACCTGGGCATTCGACATCGAAGGAGACATACCCCCCGACCATATGAGATGGGGAGGAATTGCGTACCTACTCGGAGGGCCTCAGACCAAACGAGATCTTACCGAAACAAAAGTCATCATCGAGGACCCTGCCGAATACGGATTAGCAGACCCACATACTATCGTTGATATAGGTTTAACTTTTGATAGATATCTACAGTTCAGGCTTGGTGACAAAACAACAGACGGAGACCATCATTACGGACAGATATCGGGATTTCCTCAATTGTTTTTAATTGCGGATACTTGGGGAGAGGTGATCTCTCGCCTCGCTAAAGACCCCCCATACCCTAAATACTATGTAATCCGAAACCCGAAATCTATAGAAGAATTTAACCTATTCCCTCGTACTGACGATCCTACAAGTGACCCGGCTCAACTTAGTTTCACCAAAAAAAATGGTGAGTGGGTAGTCACAGACTATCTCGTAAGTGCTGAACCACACCTCGTTGATATGTCAAAGTGGGAAAAAATATTGCCCCTGTTGTCCAGGCCAGAAGGAATGAAGGTACATAGGCATAAAGTTAAAGATCGAGATTACTCGGAATGGGGAATTGGAGACAATTCACTGTCTATAGAAATGAGATTTAGGGGAGTGAGTGAAACTGGTACCAATTACGTTGATGGTGTCCTTCTCTTAATTGGGAACAAATCAGAAGACGGCGATTACTACTACGCTTTAAACAGCCAAGAGGGGTCGATGCAACCTGTCCTGCTACTGCCTACTCTCTGGATAGACACCCTGGCAGGCCTGTACGATGATGCTCCTTATGCCAATAAATAAAATCAGCTAAAAGGTAGATTTGGGAGAGGCAGTCCAGAAAATTCCTGAATCCTCATTGTTAAGGAAATCTTTTCGGAACTATTCGTCTGAATTCCCTATACCATCAGTGTCTGCCATGTTAATAGCCAATAACCCCACTTTCCACAGTNCCTTACGGCAAGGAAATATTGGGAATTATCGAAAGGAAAATAATTTTTCTCTTGCTGTAAAGTTCAGATCAGCTATTCTTCCATACCATTTTCAGCAATTTTATGACTGTATTTTCTCGATTCACGGTGAATACAATCTATCACCATACAATTTGCTACCTATTTCACGAAGCTTGTTTTTCTACATAACCCTGCGAAATTCTATCAATTATGACAGCCAGTATAACGATCGCACAGCCTGCGACGACCGCTTCCCCTTCTCTCAATTGCCCCATCGCCCTTAATACCTCAATACCTAGTCCTCCGGCACCAACCATGGCAGCAATCGTGGACATAGCTAACGCCATCATAACCGTTTGGTTTATTCCAGCCATAATGGTAGGAATTGCCATTGGTATTTGTATTTTGAAGAGCAATTGCATATTACTCGAACCAAAAGATCTTCCGGCCTCTACTACAGAAGCATCCACTTGTCTGATACCTAAATTGGTGAGTCGTATACAAGGAGGTAGAGCGTAGAGTACGGTCGCAAATATAGCGGCGACGTTTCCAAGACCGAAAAGCATAATTCCAGGGACTAGATAGACAAAACTCGGCATGGTTTGCATAGTATCTAAAACCGGTCGTATTCCAGTATCAACAGAATCGCTTCTAGCNGCTAAAATTCCTACGGGAACACCAATAATTATAGATAAGAAAACAGCTACTATCATTATCGCAACTGTCACCATAGTGGGTTCCCATAAATTGACTATCGCCAGGACAACCAAGCCTGTAACTGACATTATTGCAATTTTTAAAGAAGCAATTTTCCATCCGATTATAAAAACAAGGGACATCATTATCGGCCATGGAGTCCATAGCAATAGATCTCTGAGTTTTCCCAACACTACCTTGATAGCATCACTGATGGCATCAAAAAAATCGCCGAATGTGATTACAATCCAGTCGATAGAAACATCTATGGATCCTTCAATTTCCCTGCTAATGTCAAACGGAAAATCCAGAGCAAACTTAAAGCCTGACCCATGTATCATCAATGACAAAATAATTGAACCCAGTATCACTACAGATGGGAAATAGAATTTCTTCAAGTTGTAATTGAATCGGCGAGACGTATCTCTCCTTGAATTCGCCATTTCTTTATCTGATACTGACATGAAGTTTGGTACTCCAACAATTTATGTTAGTTAAGATTTTCCTACTTAGCGAGAGCAGTCAAAATAGAAGTCTGGGTTATTACACCAAGTACAACCCTATCAGAATCAACCACTGGTATAGGGGTCTCTGAGTCCGCCATTCTGGCAATTGCTGGTTTAACATTGCTGGAATATTTTATCGAAACGGGGGATTCTCCCAGCTTACGTTCTAGTTCCTCTGTAGAGCCCGTCTGCTCTATGTCATCTCTCATCAAGATCCCAAGGTAGCTTCCCGATTCATTCACAAAAACCACATACCGAGCTTCAACTTTACTTACGTGGTCCTTTAATTTATTTAAATCAGAAGGGCAGGTCCAAATTAGATCGGGAGTGACTGAAATAGACGAAGCGTTAAGAACCTTGTCCTTGGAAACATCCTCAGTGAATTCGCTGACAAAGTCATCTACTGGGTTCAGAATTATCTCCTCNGGTGTGCCCATCTGGATGATCTCCCCGTCCCGCATAATAGCTATCCTGTCCCCCACGGCTACGGCTTCATCCAAATCATGCGTGATAAAGACCATGGTCTTCCTTATCTCTTTTTGCAATTCCGCAAGTTCAGACCTCATCTGGCGTCTAATCAGAGGGTCCAACCCACTGAATGGTTCATCCATGAGCAATATCTCTGGCTCCACTGCCATCGCCCTCGCCAGTCCAACTCTTTGCTGCATACCCCCACTAAGCTGGCTTACTTTGGAAGATTCCCAGCCATTCAATCCGACCATATCAAGCATCGTTTGTGCCTTTTGATAACGCTCATGCTTGGACACTCCTTTAATTTCCAATCCATAGCAGGCATTATCCATAACATTTCGATGGGGAAGGAGTCCGAAGTTCTGAAATACCATGGAGACCTTGGTCCGCCTAAAATCCCTCAGAGCTTTCTCGTCCAGTGAGGTAACATCCTCGCTGTCAACATATATATGCCCAGAAGTNGCCTCAATCAAACGAATTAGACATCTCACCAGTGTAGATTTTCCACTACCAGATAATCCCATAACAACAAACGTTTCCCCTTTTTCCACATGAAAGGAAACATTCCTAAGGGCAACAACTTGACCAAATTCAGATTGAAGTTCTGCTCGAGATTTTCCCAAATTCTCAGGTTTTAAGGCAGTAGAGGGATCATTTCCGAACACTTTCCAAAGGTTGTCGATTACAATCTGATGGCTAACCTGTTCAGCTTTACCAGTCATAAATCACAGTATTCCCGTACAAAGAGAGGACCGGCCTGAACAGACCGGTCCTCNTGTTGCANTCCAGTCAGCAGAATTAATATTTCAAACTAACTGAAATCATTAATTGGCCAAAGCTGCCAATACATTTTCGAGCACGTCTCCAGGTACCCAACTCTGCCACGCATCATTATTGCTTAGATACCAGACAGCNGTCGCCTCAAAGGCTTCCTCTGAGGAGCCGTAATTCCCAGAATTTTCACCGTACCACCCATCGGCGGCTAATTGATTTCCTGCCGACCAATCCCAGTTGTTGAAAAACTCAATCAAGTAGGGAGCGTCTTTAACCAATTCTGTGTTCATCGCGATCATTACTTCAGCCGGAGGGAAAGCACAACCGTTTACAGGGTCATTGTTAGCACAAGTACTTGGATCTGGCTGAGCAAGGTCAATAACCTTCTCAGGATACCCAAGATCAAGCATCAGCTTTGTTGGNCCCCAGTAGTAGAAAAGAATAGCTTCCTCTTTCTTAAATGCGCCTTCTACAGCAGCNGCAAGTGCGCCAGAGGTTCCAGGATCTCTAAGTTCAACATGGTCGGTTAGGCCGTATGCCACCATCTGTCCCGGACCATCATCAGTTCCTTCTTGGACTCCCCTACACGCCCATCCCGCAATACAGCCGTAAAGTACAGCTTTTCCACCGCTATCTGCCTCTGCAAACAACGCTTTGTACTTGTCGTCTTTAAGNTCTTCTACAGAATCCAAATCTGGATTAGCTTCCTGAANGTAGGCNGGGATAAGAAAGGTACTCTGCCAGTTATCCTCAAGGCTTTTACCGACAGGAATCACTTCGCCAGCTTTCACCGCTTCATTCCAAACCACATTTTGGTTAGGAAGCCAGATTTCCATTGTGATATCTATGTCCCCTTTCCTCAAACCTTGGAATAGTGGGACGGTCGCACCTTCTATCTGGGAGGTCTCATGGCCGTATCCGTGTTCAACTATATATCTGGCTATGCCATTTTGGACTAGNGCACTATCCCAGTTAAGTCCTCCGAAGACTATTTCTCTTTTGGGTCCTTCGGGCGCAGGNACTTCCACTTCTACTTGTTGGATAACAACCTTCTCCACAACCTTCTCAACCGGGACCTCTTTAATGATTGTCTCGCTACAAGCGAATGAAAACATAGTAAACGCTGCGATTAATAGAACTACGAACCCACTCATAGTTCGACTATCGGTAACACTTTTTAACATATAAATCTCTCCTTACTTTTTTGACAAATTGACGGGTGGAAACNTTCTAGAGGTATTCATTCCGCAGTCTGTAACCAAGTGATGGTTTGGATTGTCTTCCGAAATTGACAAGACCTTATTCAGGCGTAGTCTCCAAAGATTTTACAAGAACATGACTTGGTCCATTGGCAGTAGAACAGGTGCCCTACAAATATGCGATTGTTTGAAGTTATCTCCCTATTTTGGGCTTATTGATGACTCACCCGAAGCTCCAAATATATCCAAACATCTATTAGCGGTCAACTTTTGAAGAGCTAATATAGGTCTTTAATTTAGAAAAATAGGATAATGATTCTCAAAATAAAAAGCCGTTTCTAGTCNCAAAAACGTGGTCGGGGAGACAGGATTCGAACCTGCGACCCCCTGCACCCCATGCAGATGCGCTACCAAGCTGCGCTACTCCCCGACCTGAGTAAAAAGAATAGCATAGCGTCAAATAATCCTTCAACGAAATACAAAGGCGAAAACAGGCTGAGACATAAGTCGAGGCTTTGGGGGTAGAATAACGAAAGAAAGTGAATATAGTAATATCGACTTAATATCACTGCTGGGCACTTATAAGCAAAGAATTACAAGAGGAATTTAAATTATGCTTAGAGAACTAGACTTAATTAATTCGCCTTCGGAAATTCGAAATGCCTTTAGGAATAATGAGTTAACAAGGCCTACTTCAGGATTGGCACCCGGGTACGTTCAGGCGAATCTGGCCATTCTTCCACGCGAAAACGCTTTTGATTTTCTACTGTTTTGTCAGCGTAATCCAAAACCATGCCCACTAATTGAAGTCCTAGAGCCTGGGCAAATTGAGGCTAGGCTCACTGCGCCAGGTAGTGACGTCAGAAACGATGTCCCTCTGTACCGCGTTTATAAAAATGGTGTCCTAGAAGAAGAAATTAAATCGTTAACCGATGTTTGGAGAAAAGATTTTGTGACCTTCCTGTTGGGTTGCAGTTTCTCGTTTGAATCCGCACTGCAAAACAACGGGATAAGACTGCCTCATTTTGAAAAAGGAACAAACGTATCCATGTATATAACCAACATAGAAACTTCTTCTGCGGGAGAATTTTCTGGCCCTATGGTGGTTTCAATGAGGTCTATAGCTCAAGAAAAAGTGGTTAGAGCTGTTCAGGTCACATCACGTTTCCCTAGCGTACATGGCTCGCCTATACATGTCGGGTCACCTGAAACTATAGGAATTGAGGACATTTCAAAGCCAGACTTCGGGGATCAAACCGAAATAAAAGAAGGTGAAGTACCTGTGTTTTGGGCATGTGGTGTCACCCCTCAAAGTGTAGCCATGAGCTCAAAGCCAAAAATAATGATCACCCATGCCCCAGGCTACATGTTCATTACAGATAAGAAAGATGAGGACTACTCGGTGTTATAGATGGGTTCAGGTTTGACAATAGAAGACATTATCCTTTCAAACGATCAGAGAGGTATATCGGAATTACGTGATCTGGTTCCTGCAGACTACTGCACCAGAGCTGCCGAGTTGATCCTAGCCAACACCGGAACAATCTTGATCACCACCGGCTTTTACATTCTAAGCGCTGGAGCAGCGGAAACTGATGGTCCACCAGGGGCAATTGCCATTGGAGTTGGATTAGAACGGCTTGGCTATAAAGTTAAGTACGTAGCCGATGAACATTCCAGTAACCTTTTACGTCCTTATGTTGCAGAAAGCAGTGATGTTATCGATTTTCCAATAACTACCCTTCCAAAAAGCGTCCAATACGCAGAAGACATATTGAATACTGAGAATCCTTCCGTGTTGATATCAATAGAACGTTGCGCGGCAGCAGCCGACGGCCTATATCGCAACATGCGTGATCTGGACATAAGCGATCAGACGGCAAAAGTTGACTTGCTATTTGATATGCACTCTAAAACTATCGGAATCGGTGATGGCGGAAATGAAATTGGACTGGGAAACGTTATAGATGGAGTAGCGAAATCTGAAACATTGGTCTCATACCCAACTGTTTCCAAGGTTACTGAATTGATAATCGCCAGCGTCTCCAATTGGGGGGGATACGGGCTGCTCGCTGCGTTGTCAATATCCACTGACAAAAACGTTCTTCCTACAGTTGAAGAAGACACCGAAAGAATTTCCAAAATGGTTGATCTAGGAGCTGTGGATGGTTTTTCGGGAGAGGAAATTTACAAGGTTGATGGATTCGACTTAACAGAAAATGCAGCTTTACTGGAAAAACTCCACGAACTGGTTAACGGGCACTAACACACTCGTCTACTAGGTACGGCAAAGAGGGAATCCCTAGGATTCCCAATCGGACCAAACCAGAATCTTCTCTTAATAAACCTTAGGCTGATATTTTGCTTCCATTTGAAGGTGGTGCTTTTTCTGCCTGTAGTGTGTCGATTCCTCTTCTCACCTGACCAAGAACATCTGCTAATTTTTCTTCAAGTCCTGAAAGGACCTCACGTGAATATCTATCTGCCCCTTCCCTCTGAAAGGATACTGAATTCTCGGCATCACCTATGATGGCATAGGCCTTCCGTTGAGCGTCTTGAATTATGCTCTGCGCCTCAGTTGCAGCGCTGGTAGTTATTACGTCTCCTCTATTGCTTGCCTCTTTCATTACTTCAGAATCAGAAACCTTAAAATCATGGGTTTCTGTGGCAGCACTTTTAAGGGAATCAGCGGTATTTTCCGCTTCATCTCTCACCCTTTTTGCTTCAAGGTTAGCCTGACTTATTATGCTGTCCCTTTGCATAATAATAGCTTGAGCCTCTTCTATGTCAGCTGGCATACCAGATTCAATAGCTTGAGCAAGTTGAGCAAGTTTATTTGACTCAATCATAACCTTACCCCTAAATCCTGGGACTTTGGTTCCTGAATTTCTCAGGGACTCTAATTCACTCAAAATCTCTTTTGTGTCCATCGAAACTGCCCTCCCATGGCTATATATCCAATATGTCTAATCGAGCCGCTCTAATATCGCAGTGTTTATGTGCTTGGGTACGAGGTTATCTATTCGGCCACCTAGTCGTGCTACTTCTTTGATCCTACTCGAGTAGATAAACTGATGTTCCAAAGCGCTCATCATGCAAATGACGTCCACATCCGGAGAAAGATTTCTCCACATAAGTGACATTTCAAATTCTTGCTCAAAATCGTAGGCCGCTCTCAATCCTCTGAGAATTACTTCAGCTCCTACCTCTTTGGCCACATTTGGGGCCAGCCCAGTAAATGGCGTCACCACAACATTACTAATGTCACCTAAAGCCTTTTCAAATAATGCAACTCTTTCATGAGTATCAAACATTAATGTTTTAGGTGGGGCGTCATAAACACCTACAACGACTTCGTCAAAAAGCTTTGCAGCTCTCGTAGCCACATCAATATGACCATTATGAGCTGGATCGAAACTACCTGGATAGAAAGCTTTAGCCACTTACAACCTCGTAAAAAGAAACTTTTGAATCTCCATATCGTTTTTCTGAAAATCTATTAATTCCACCATACGATTGCTCCAGAACAGAAGAAGCCTTATGTTCAGCAACAACAACACCACCTTGAGCAATAAATCTTTCACGCCCCAAAGAATTCATTAACTTATCCCAATTAGCTTCCTCAAAGGGTGGATCTAAAAAAACCAGCTCAAAATCTTCTTTCTCTCTTTCAAGAAACTTTAAACAATCAGATTTCTCCACCATTCCAAGGTCACCGATACCAAGCCTAGTAAGGTTGTCTCTAATCAAATTACAGTTCCTCTGCACCTTCTCCACAAAATACGCACTTTGCGCTCCCCTACTTATAGCATCTATGCCCAGAGCCCCTGTACATGCAAATAAATCCAACACTTTTTTCCCTTGGACAGCATCAGCACCAATAATGGAAAATATAGCTAACTTAACCCTATCAGTAGTAGGTCTAATCCCTGGTCCACCTTTCGGCGACCCAATTCGTCTGCCCTTATGAATTCCACCCGTGACTCGAATAGCCAAACTGAATCATCAACCCTCCATAGCGATAGTAACAATAAGATCCGATCAGTCAAAGAAGATTTTGGTCACTTTTCGGAGCAATATTAAAGGAACAAAAACCTAATACCAGTACCCCCACCGTAAGCAGAGTTGAAATGGTGAATATGCATACGCCCAGTTTTACAAGGTTACCAGTCGAATATAAAATATTCGTCATAATACCGAGGGCAATAAACCCGAATGGAAGATGAAGTCTAAATTCAGACTCTCCTAAAGGTTTCAATCCTCAATATCAGGTTCATATAACAAAAAACCTGGTCATACACGGGGGCCAAGTTGACCCAATCTGAAAGTGAATTTTTCAGGGTGCGCCTTGAAAAAGTAAAAAAACTCCGAGATATGGGAATAGATCCGTATCCGGCAAAATTCAATAGGACCCATACTAGCTACCAAGCTATAACTGAATACGAAAATTCGACCGACCCATCTGAAAAAATCGAAGTCGCATTGGCCGGACGAGTTGTCGCCAGACGAGGTATGGGAAAAGCTACCTTTCTTGATATCTCAGACGGTGAGGGAACCATCCAAATACTCCTACGCCAAAACCAGATGGGAGAACAATATGATATTTTGGAACAACTAGATATCGGGGATTGGATCGGTATCCATGGGGCGATGTTTCGCACACGAACAGGCCAAATATCCGCCCAGGCATCTGAATTCCACATTATTTGTAAAGCCTTACGCCCCCTTCCTGAAAAGTGGCATGGACTTACAGATACTGAAACAAGATTCAGACAAAGATATCTGGATTTAATCGCAAATGAAGCCGCTATGGAGTCTGCTAAATCTAGAAGCAAATTGGTATCTTTTATCAGACGCTTTATGGACGACAACGGATTTATTGAAGTAGAAACTCCTATGCTTGTTCCCATCGCGGCAGGAGGAATGGCAACACCATTTTCTACCCATCATAATGCACTCAACCGAGATTTATACCTTAGAATTGCTACGGAACTTCACCTCAAAAGACTTATAGTAGGTGGCTTTGAAAAAGTATATGAAATAGGACGTGTATTTAGGAACGAAGGTGTCGATCAACAGCACAACCCAGAATTCACGACTATGGAGAGTTACGAAGCTTTTGCTGATTACAACGATGTTATGTCAATGGTCGAAAATATGGTTTCACACTGTGCGAAAGAACTAACAGGTTCAGCGAAGGTCAAATTTGGAGAAGAAGATTTAGACTTCACTCCTCCTTGGCCAAGAATCAACCTTCATCAAAAAATAATAGAAACCAGCGGCATAGATTTCTTCGAATATGACACCGCAAAGTCTTTGGGTGCCGCGATGAAAGATATTGGAATTGATATCGACCAGCAAGTTAGCTGGGGTGGCCTATTAGACAAACTCATATCTGAAAAAGTTGAACCCTCATTGAGAGAACCATGCTTTCTAGTCGACTACCCGTTAGCAATGTCACCCCTAGCAAAGAAATCATCCAAGGACCCCAGGATCGTAGAGAGGTTCGAGGGATTCGTTCACGGAATGGAAATTTGTAACGCATTTTCGGAGTTAAATGACCCTGTTGATCAACGTCAAAGATTTGAGGAACAAGAACGTCTCCACCAAGAATTCCAACAGGAAGATATGGATCGACTGGATGAGGATTTTCTCATAGCCATCGAACATGGTATGCCCCCCACTGGTGGATTGGGTATTGGAATTGACCGACTCGCAATGATTCTCACTAACAATGCGTCAATAAGGGAAGTCATACTCTTCCCACAACTACGCAACTAGAATCAGATTCTTTAAGGATAGGAATCCCCGCTCCGAGCAGGGGCTATATATCAGGATGGAAACTTAATGAGTGACCACGTAGCAGATCTAATTGTAAAAAATTCGAACATTCTAACGGTCGATAACCAAAATGCCGTTGCAGAAAGCTTCGCAGTGAAAAATGGACGTTTCATTTCCGTAGGAACAGATAACGATATGGAAATGCTATCGAACCACAGCACAAAAGTTATCGACCTTCAAGGTATGACAATCGTGCCAGGGTTTATCGATGCTCATATACACGTTTTAAGTAGCGGGACAATGCACGTGATGGCAGCTGACTGCGACAAACGAACCATTAAAGAAATTATACAAATATTGAGAACCCAGGCAAAAAAAACGAAATCAAATGGATGGATTCAAGGATTCAAGTTTGACGACACCAAGACAGTTGAAAATAGATTTTTAACTAGAATCGATCTAGATCTCGTATCGAAAGAGCTCCCCGTTTTCGTTATACACAGGGCAGGACACGTATATTTCCTTAATAGCAAAGCCTTAGAAATATCAGGTTATACCGATGATTCCATCGACCCTCCAGGAGGAAGATTAGGTCGGGATGCTGATTCGGGACGTCTAGACGGGGTCCTTTATGAAAGAGCGGTTGAACCTGTAATGAGATTGCTTCCAAGTGTGACAACTGAAGACCGTCGGTCAGGGTTAAAATTTATAGGAGGCATGCTGTCTGAATCAGGTTTGACCAGTGTTCACGATGCCGCAGTGTCATCAGATGAATTAGCTGTCTACCAGGAAAGCTTAGACAGGGACGAGTTAGCTCTAAGAGTGTATATGTTAATGAAGCGGGAACACTTCCATAATCTAAGGGACTCCGGGTTAAAAACCGGATTTGGTAACGACCGTTTGAAAATAGGTGGGATAAAAATGGTGGCAGATGGGGCCATAGCGGCCCGCACTGCCCTTATATCAGGTTCCTACCTCGATTCAGAAAATGGTCACTCGGGGATACAAGCGATGGATAAGGAAGAGACGGAAGAAGCAGTTGCCGAGATACACAAGTCCGGGTTCCAGATCTGTATACACGCCAATGGTGATATGGCAATAGATATGGTTCTTTCGGCCTACGAAAAAGCTCTCAAAAATCATCCCAGAAATAACCCTAGGCATCGTATCGAACATTGCACTCTAGTTAATCCCCAACTTCTAAAGCGCATGCATAAAACGGGTACGATAGCTACTCCATTTTGTACCTATGTTTACTACCATGGTGAAAAAATGAAGTACTACGGTAATGACAGATTGGAATGGATGTTCGCTCAAAAATCATTCATGGATTATGGGGTGATTAGCACTGGTGCTACAGATTATCCACCCGGACCATTCGAACCATTACTAGGAATACAAAGTTGTGTCACTCGGACTGATATACATGGACAAGTGTGGGGTCCCAGTCAAAGAATTTCCGTGTTAGATGCCCTCAGGATCTATACTTTAAACGGTGCCTACGCTTCTTTTGAAGAAAATGAAAAAGGCTCGATCGAACCTGGCAAGCTCGCCGATTTTGTTGTGCTAGAAAAAGACCCGACAAAAACGGACCCGTCCGCCATCAAAGACATTCCCATTAATAAGACGGTAGTAGGAGGTAAAATCACCTACGAGGCATGACGTGATTTGTCAGCCCAATAACGATTCTCAGATCTTCTTTATGGAGATTGTCATATGCTCTCCATTAATATCGTGATCTTCTGTAAATGATTCGGCCCCAGTTAAATCTTGATTAAGACTGTCAGCCAGGATTTCTTGGGCGACATATTCAGAGTATTCACCGAGTACGCTGACGATCTGACTAGAATCTCTAACACATAGTAGTATGCGATCCGATATCTCAAAACCAGCAGACTTTCTCATGTTTTGTACCCTATGGACAAATTCCCTGGCT
Source organism: Chloroflexota bacterium (assembly GCA_002696685.1). The sequence continues at coordinate 20,041 of NZSI01000036.1, forward strand.
ATACCTTCTTTCTCAAGTTCTTCGGATACTTCGGATGATATACCCACTGCGTAACCGCCATCGGTAGAAGAAGATACACCGTCAAGCTCAGTAGCTGTGATAAGAATATCTGATGGCTCTAAAGAAAATTCTCCGATTTGAACATGTGCACCTGATTCAACTGATTTTCTTATAACGTCAGGATCACTCGCTTCAAGTAATCTCCGAATCTCACCAATTTTTCTGCCGTATTTTGGGCCCAATACCGGCAAGTTTGGTTGAATTCTAAAACTTACAATATCTGAGGCATCTGCGACTGGAACGATTTTTTTCACATTGAGTTCGTCCAGTATTTGGTCTTCAATCATCGTCAGCATCTGCGACTCAGATGGTGTGCGGGTGTGAACAAAGAGACTCTCAAGTGGTTGTCTAACTTTTATTCCTGCTTTACTGCGAGCAGATCTACCCATACTAGACAACCTCATAGCCAGTCGAGTCCTATCTGACAAATCTGAATCTACAAGGGCTTCATCCGAAATTGGATAATCCTCTAAATGAACACTTTCCTTTGACCAATTCTGTCGACTCGTCAAATTTTGATAAATAGACTCGGTCACAAACGGCATTACAGGAGCTAATAACTTAGTGAGTGTCAGAAGAACTTCGTAAAGAGTGGCATATGCTGATAATTTATCCTGATCCGAATTTCCTGCACTATCCTCACTAAGTAATCCTTCCTTCCAGAATCTTCTTCTACTACGTCGTACATACCAATTGGACAAATACTCAGAAAACAACTCCACTTCTCTAGTGACCCTCTCCGGTTCAAATGATTCCAATCCCCTAGTTACGGTAGCGACCAAAGAGTTAATTTCACTTAAAATCCATCTATCCAGTTCCGTTCTTTTTTCAACTTCTGGAAATTCCGTAGATGGATCAAATTCATCTATATTTGCGTATGTAGTGAAAAAGGAATACACATTCCATAAGGGAATTAGAAATTGTCTGCGGATCTCGTTGGATGTACCAAATCCAAAATTCAAGTTTGAAGCTGGGTTTTGCCGAGCAAACTGCCAACGCATGGCGTCAACTCCCATCTTCTCAGCAGCGTCTTCAAACCAGATCGCATTTCCTTTGCTCTTGTGCATGTCCTCACCGTTTTCATCCCTCATAAGAGCGTAGCTGAAAATGTTTTCACATGGCTCCGAATCGGCTAAAACAGTACTCATCACTAACAATGAATAAAACCAGTTACGATACTGTCCGGGAAAACTCTCAGAGATCCAATCTGCAGGAAACCACTTTTTCCAATAGTCTTTGTCATGCCTATATTGCAGGGTAGAGAAAGATACAATCCCAGCATCTAACCACGGATTTCCTACGTCCATAATCCTATCGACCTTTGATCCACATGACCCACATGATATTTTTACGGAATCGATCCAAGGCCTATGGGGAGAATTGCCATCAAAGTTATCCCAGCCTTCTATAGCTCTTTCCTTCAGTTCATCCTCGCTACCCATAACATCAAAATGGCCACATTCGCATTTGTAGATAGGGAGAGCCAAACCATAATATCTCTTCTTAGAAATCATCCAATCATCCACGTTACGTAGCCAATCCAACTCTCTTTTCATACCAAATTCGGGAACC
>NZSI01000037.1 GCA_002696685.1 Chloroflexota bacterium
CAGACCAGGAGATCCTATCTCACCGATAAGCAAATTTGAAAGACTCAACCAAAGTGATTTTCTCTTGGGAAAGGCCTGGGATGACAGAGCAGGACTAGCCGTAATGAGCGGAGTTCTCGAAGCTCTAAATGGAATTGATCTACCTTGCAATATCTACGCCGTAGCGACGGTACAGGAAGAGGTGGGTCTAAGAGGAGCCCAGACAAGCAGTGACATAGTGGCACCAGATATTGGCATTAATTTAGAATCTGGAGTGGCCAGTGACTATCCCGGAATTTCAGAATTTGAGGCACAGGAGAGTTTAGGAAAAGGTCCAGCCATATTTCTGCATGATTCATCGATGCTACCAAACCACAATCTTCGTGACCTGGTCGAAGAAACAGCAGCTAATTTAGATATGAAACTCCAATACAACGTGCTTAGCGGATATGGTCAAGATGGAGCGGAAATGCAGAGATCCAAAGGTGGGGCTCCATCAATCAACATCACCGTTCCCACTCGATATTTGCATAGTCATAATTCGATAATCCATCTGAATGACGTAAATAAAGCAATTAAGTTAGTCAGCGAAGTCGTGAAAAAATTGGACTTAGAAACGGTCAATAATATTCGAAGCTTTGAATAGGAAGAGTCCACGCTAAATTGACTAGGCGATTCTTGGCAACTACCATTTATCTCTGGTGTCTAAGGTGTGACTGGCTAATTAAATCTCGTTAATCCGCTTGAACGTCAACGAGATGATGCGATTACTTGCCTAATTGATGGATACATGCGCTTGTAGCTCAGTTGGATAGAGCGCAGCCCTGCGGAGGCTGAGGCCGTGGGTTCGAGTCCCACCAAGCGCACTTTTTTCAGGGCGATTAGCTCAGCTGGTTAGAGCACTTGCTTTACACGCAAGGGGTCGGGGGTTCGAGTCCCTCATCGCCCACCACCATTTTCGTGCCTATCCTCCACATCAATAACAGGATGGGCGATCATCTGCTGGTATCGTGCCATTAATGCTAGATTTACGTATTAGTTCGTACCATCCCCTATAATCCGACTAATCTGGTCCACGCAACACTACATTGAAGGAAGGTCCCTCATGCGATTTCAAAATAAAGTAGCCCTTGTGACGGCCTCTGCCAGCGGTATAGGAAAAGCCACTGCAGAAATACTAGCAAGGGAAGGCGCTCACTTAGTAGCAGCCGACCTGAATCCGGACTCTTTATCGAATTTATCCAAAAGCATTAAAGCAGAAGGTGGCACTATTACTACTAAAGAAGTCAATGTTCTTGAAGAAGAACCAGTTAAAAATTTAGTGGACTCACTAATAGCAGACTTGGGAAAAATCGACATTCTTGTAAATGCAGTGGGTGGAAGTACAGTCATTAAAAATAGTTCAGCATCCGTTGATAACCTCGAATTTGATGATTGGAATAAAGTCCTCGACTTTAATCTTAGAGGAACTTTTCTATGTACCCATGAAGTTGTCAAACATATGAAACGGCAAGGGAATGGAAAAATAGTAAACATATCTTCTGATGCAGCTCATAGTCTTGGCGAACCCAGCAGCGCCTATGTAGCCGCAAAGGCAGGAATTATGGCCTTTACTAAGAAAGTAGCAAAGGAATCCGGACCTTACGGTGTAACTTGCAATGCTATAGCCCCAGGTATGACTTTAAGCGAGAGAATCCAGCCTAGATGGGCACAGAGATCAGAAGAGCAACGCCAAATTATAATTGACCAGATACCCTTGGGACGCCTATCTCAACCCGAAGACCAAGCAAAGGTAATAGCTTTTTTAGCCTCTGAAGATGCAAACTACGTCACCGGTGTTACGATCGATACTAGTGGCGGTAAACATTGATATGTCAAATAAATTTCTGGTGACAGGAGATATCCAGTGAATTCTTCAAGTACCGATTTCACACTTCTCACAGGGGCCATTTTGATAGATGGAAATGGCAANTCCCCAGTAGAAAATGGAGCCATTCTTGTAAAAGATGAAGAGATTAAAGCAATNGGTCANAGGGACAGTATTTCGATCCCCGAACANGCGAATGTAACCACTATAAATTACCCGAACCAAACGATNCTCCCTGGGCTAATAGANTGNCACGTNCACCTCACAGGAATAGGAGACGGNAGGTCAGGGGATGAACTGGCTACCCTTCCAGATGAAGTCCTNACTTTACAAGGGTCACAGAACGCAAATCGACATCTGCAATCAGGGGTTACAACGGTCCGAGATCTGGGAGCTAAGAACAAGACCACCTTTATGCTTCGTAAGTCTGCCGAAATGGGCCTCGTGAAAACCCCCAGGCTCCTTTTATCCGGAAGGCCTATCACGATAATCGGAGGCCATTTAAGCTATTTTGGGACCTCCGTCACTGGCGCCACAGAGGCAAGAGCCGCGGTAAGACAGCTCCTGAGTGAAGGTGCCGACCTTATAAAAATAACAGCAACTGGGGGAAGTACAAGAACTTCAATACCAGGCAGACCATCCTTTAATGTTGATGAAATATCTGCAATAACAGACGAAGCTCATAAGTTTGGGGTCCATGTAGCGGCTCATTGTACTAACAGCCAAGGTATTTTGAATGCTTTAGATGGAGAGGTGGACACAATAATCCACGGTTATCACATTGAGCCTGATGGCCATCTTATTTATAGGGAGGAAATTGGGGAACGCATGGCAGAAAAGAAGATCTTCCTAAACCCAACACTACATCAGGGTCGTGAAAGAATCTGGAAACTCGAAGATAAACGAAAGCTGGAACCATTAACCAAAGGTGAGGAAATAGAAATAGAAGACTTCAAATATTCATGGGAGGAAAAGTTGAAGTTTTTTGAAAAGATTTTGTCTGCGGGCGTCCAACTTGCAGCAGGAACAGACGCGTCTTGGATGCATTATCAATTGGGTGGGACGAGTTTACAGGACGAAATCTTGGCTCATGTTGATGTAGGTTTATCACCTATGGAAGCTATCGTTTCTGCAACAAGTAATTCAGCTCGTTCTTGTTGGATAGATGACCAAATTGGGACATTAGAGCCTGGCAAGAAAGCCGACATTCTAGTTGTGAATGGAAACCCCTCATTAGACATAAAAACACTAAGAAACGTTGTGGAAGTCTTTCAATCAGGAGTCGCTGTGAAAGGCACATCACAAGTGATGCCGACAAGTTGAATATCGAATATACGATCTTTGAAACATCCTATGGCTGGATGGCCATGGAAAAGACTCCTCGTGGCCTGAGTAGAACTTCCCTACCCACTGATTCGATTGAAAAATGCACAGAATTAGCCGTATCTTGGTCAGAGTATTCAAATCGTAATGATGATTCCTTCACGCAGTTAAAGGAGAAGGTATTCCAATATTTCGGTGGGAACATAGTCGATTTCAACGAGGTCATTATAGATCTTGATTTCACGCCTCCATTCTTTAGGAAAGCATTGGAGGAATGTAGGAAAGTCCCCTACGGGGAGACACGCACTTATGCATGGCTCGCTAATAAGTCTGGAAATCCAAAGGCAAGTAGGGCAGCTGGCCAGGCAATGGCCCGAAACAAAACGCCAATAATAATTCCATGTCATCGAGTAATAGGTAGCAACGGCCACCTAACAGGGTTTGGAAGTGAAGCGGTTCAACTCGATCTGAAATCAAGACTATTAAATATGGAAAAACACTCGATCTAAAACATCAAACTCTGTACTGATACATCCCCGTAATCACCTAGAGTATTTTTTAAGTTTTCCTGGAGTTCTTCTGATGCATCCACCTTAACTGGCTTCCAATCCATGACAACCAAAGAGCCTCGCGATTCTATTTCCAGACCGACATCGTCTGAACCTGCAGATCCTAATAAAAGACGTTTCACGTCATCCAGAAGCATTTTGTCATGTTGAGGGTGCTCAGTCTCCTTAATGAATAAAACCAATTTCTTCCTATTAGTGGTCTCTGAAATGCCATTCTCCTTGCCTAAACCGTTAGGGTGTGCTGAAGATCCATTCCCGGAATTATTTTCTTTCCCATTGGATATTGACCCATTTGTCATACCCTTAACAGGCGTCTCATAAGGTTTCTGCATTTGCTTTTCTTCTTCGCTTGTTCTGATAGTTTCAGAATTTAATACTTGATCCAAATCTACTTCACTACCTTCCTGTACACTAATTGTTATATCGCCATCCCGCTCTCTGATTGTTCCAGTAACTGTCACTATTTTCCCAGGGTCCCATATGTCCGGATTTTTTTTCAGGGCATCCTCCCAAACAACGGCCTCTAAACTACCATCCAACATCTCCAATGTGATGACTTTAAATGGCTTATTGTCCCTAGTAAACCTATCGACGACGGTAGACACTTGACCACCTATTGTTGACCTACCTCTTCTGCCATTACTTTCTATCTGGCTTAACATTATCTGGACATCGTTATTCATCTTTGACATCACATTTGCTAAATGACCTGAAGATGAAAGACTCATACCCATGAGTTCCACTTCCCACATCCTTTTTTCATGATCACTCGTCGATGAAAGTGGAACATCAATTGCAGCCAATGACACCCCGTCTACTTCTCCTAGCATGTCAAACATGGTCGATTGGCTAGAATCACGAAGTGTCTTCTCCTGTTGTGCCAGGGCATTAATTTTTTCCGCAACCTCTAGAAGTCCACCTCTATCGCCAAAGTCGTCCAAACAGCCTGCCATGATCAAACACTCTATCGACTTACGATTCAATGAACCAATATCTCCGTCTTTACAGAAGTTTTCAAGTGTCTCGAACTTACCATGTTCTGATCTCGCCTCTATCAGAGGCCCTAAGGCGTCAGAACCAACGTTTTTAATAGCCGCCAGCCCAAATCTGATACCCGCAACACCTTCTATCGTCTTTTCTATTGTGAATTCTTGAAAACTCGAATTAACGCTTGGAGGGAATACAGGGATTCCCATACGCCTGCAGTCAGCTATCGCCGAAATCAACCTGTCCTTTTTTCCAATATATGAATTCATAAAAGCGGCCATATACTCGGCGGGGAAATTGGCTTTCAAGTAAGCTGTCCAGTAGGACACTAAACCATAACTGACGCTGTGTGCCTTGTTAAAAGCATATCCCGCGAAAGGCTCCACCAGCATAAAAACGGAATCAGCCAGTTCTTCGGTATACCCCTGTGCCTGAGCGCCTTGAACAAATTTATCTCTTTCTTCCGCCATTATCTCCGGCACTTTTTTGCCCATCGCCTTTCTAACTATATCTGCCTCGCCAAGAGTGTATCCTGCAAATTCTCTTGCAATATGAAGCACTTGATCTTGATAGACAATCACTCCATAGGTCTCTTCAAGAATATCCTTGAGGGCTGGGTGTATATATCTCACCTCTCGTCTACCATGCTTAGCATCTATGAAAGTAGTGATATGGTCCATGGGTCCTGGACGATACAGGGCTATCATCGCAGCAACATCATTAATGGAGTTTGGTTTCAACTCCTTTATATATCTGACCATACCGGCACTCTCAAGTTGAAAAACTCCTATTGTTTCTCCTCTTGATAAGAGGTCAAAAGTGTTTTGGTCCTCAAGCGGAATTTCTTGTAACCTAATGCTAAGCCCATGGTTTTCCTCTACCATAACCAACGCATTTGCCAAAACTGATAAATTAGTTAGACCTAAAAAGTCCATTTTAAGCAAGCCCAAGGCTGCCACTGGGTCCATTGCATATTGAGTCATAACCGCACCAACCGCATCCCCTCTGGAGGTGAACTCTAAAGGTACAACAGTGTCTAATGGTTCTTTAGATATGACGACACCAGCCGCATGTACACTTTTATGACGTGTCACACCTTCAAGTTGTTTAGCGGTTTCAATCAAATGCTTTGTCTCATTATGAGACTCATATAAAACTTTCAGTTCTTCACTTTCCACCAGTGAAGTATCAATGTCTATGTTTAATTTCTCAGGAATCATTCTAGCCACTCGATCCACGCTAGCTAGCGTCATGCCTAGTGCCCTTCCAGCATCCCTTACTGATTGTCTGGCACCGAAAGTTCCAAAAGTGATTATGTGGGCAACATGCTCCCGCCCATACCGGGAAGAACAGTAGTTAATAACTTCCTGTCTCCTATCGTCTTGAAAATCCATATCAATATCTGGCATTTCTTTTCTTTCCAAGTTAAGAAATCTTTCAAATACCAGATTGAACGGCATAGGATCTACATCGGTAACTCCTAGGCAGTACAACACTAGACTCGCTGCCGCACTACCTCTTACAGTGAAAAATATATCGTTCTTTCTAACAAATTTTGCAATATCCCAAACAACCAGAAAATAATCTGGAAACCGGGTCTGTTTAATTACCTCCAGCTCATAATCGAGTCTTTGCTTATATTCCTCCGGGGCGTCGGGCAGTAACCGGTGAAATCCATCAATGCATATATTCCTGAGATATTCATCCGAAGATAAGGAATCAGGAACAGGAAATTCAGGAAGACGTGCTTGGGTGAAATCAAGTTGCAAATTGCACATTTCTGCAACCATATCCGTATTGGTAACTGCTTCAGGGATCTCAGAAAACGCAGCGATCATCTGATCGTGAGACCTTAGATGATATGAGGATTCTCCAAATTGCATCCTCTTAGGGTCTTCCATATTTGTATTCGTCTGGATACAAAGTAGAATTTCATGATCTAGCGCATGCTCCTCAAGTACGTAATGAGAATCGTTGGTAGCTACCAAGGGAATATTCAATTCTTTGTTGATATGGAGTAATCCTTTGTTTATTGCAGGGAGTTCAGGGACATTACCATGCTCCATCACCTCCAGGAAATAGGATCCAAATACTTCACGATACCAATTTGCTCTATTGATAGCCTCGTCGATTCTACCGTCCGTGATCAGTGAAGGAACCTCGCCGCTGGGACAACCAGAAAGTACAGCAAGCCCTCCACTATATTTCTCTAATAATTCATGATCCACTCGAGGTTTTTTATAGTAACCTTCCAAATGTGACGTTGTCACAAGCTTTACAAGATTTTTATAGCCTTCTATGTTTTTCGCTAGTACAGTCAGATGATGAATTGGATCCGATGGATCCTTGTCATACCTACTTTTTGTAGTGACATACATTTCACAACCTATAATCGGTTTAACTCCCGAATCTTTAGCTGCTCTGTAGAAGTCTATTGCACCATATAAACCACCATGGTCGGTTATCGCCAAGCTTTTCATCCCTAACTCAGAGGCTCGTTTAATCAACGGATCAAGACGAGCAAGACCGTCCAACATACTGTATTCAGTGTGTACGTGAAGATGACTTACCAAAAGTTCCCTGCCCGAAAGGTAATTTCCCCCTATTACTTGGACAGCCCAGTCCAAAAAAAAAGGGATGACCTGATTATAGAGGTGAGTATCGGCTATCGCGCAAGGTAGCAGAGCAGTAAATAATTAGATCTTTTGGATCAATAAAGATTCACCAATGGCAGTTTCAACCAAACCGCATTGCAGAAATAATCCTACCAAATCAAAACTGAACTGGTATAAAAAAAGGGTCCCGTACCAGTAGGTACGGGACCCTTCAGTTTCAGGTTACCTCAGAGTGCTGAGTTTAGTAATCCATTGGAGGCATAGCGGGAGCCGCTGCCTCGGGTTGTGGAATATCACTAATCAGTGACTCCGTGGTAAGTACCATCGCTGCAACGCTGGAAGCATTTTCAATAGCAGCTCTGGTCACTTTAGCCGGATCCATAATTCCTATCTCTAGCAGATTACCGTATTGCCCTGTTTCAGCATCATATCCGTAATCGCCCTCACCTTTGAGTGTCCCATCAAGAATCACTTCTCCAGATACACCCGTATTCTGTGAGATCAACATAAGTGGCTTCACAAGAGCTGCTTTAAGTATGTTTACTCCTGTCTGCTCATCGCCATTCAGAGATACTCCCTCAAGAGCCTCTCCGGCTCTGATCAATGCAAGTCCTCCACCCGGTACTATTCCCTCTTCCACAGCAGCTCGCGTTGCGGAGAGAGCGTCTTCAACCCTATTCTTCTTTTCCTTAAGCTCAACTTCCGTGGCGGCTCCCACCTTGATAATGGCAACCCCTCCAGACAATTTTGCTAACCTTTCCTGAAGCTTCTCCCTATCGAAGTCAGATGTTGTCTCCTCTATCTGAGCTCTTATCTGATTTATCCTTCCAGAAATTTGGCTCTCATCACCATGACCCTCAACGAATGTTGTCTCTTCTTTACTTGAAACAACTCTGCGAGCCCTGCCGAGGTCCTCAACCGTAACGGAGTCCAGTTTTCTACCAACCTCTTCACTGATGACAATCCCACCAGTTAGTATTGCCATGTCTTCCAACATAGCTTTCCTTCGATCACCAAATCCTGGGGCCTTCACCGCCAACACACTAAGTGTTCCACGAAGTTTGTTGACCACTAGAGTCGCAAGGGCTTCTCCCTCTACATCCTCAGCAATTACCACAACGTTCTTCGCTATCTGAAGTATTTTCTCCAGAGCTGGGAGAAGATCTGATACAGCAGATACTTTCTTGTCCGTAATTAAAATATAGGGATCTTCTATTGAAGTTTCCATCCTGTCCTGGTCCGTAATGAAATAGGGGGATATATATCCACGGTCTATCTGCATGCCCTCGACAAACTCTTGTTCGTAATCAAGGCCCTTAGATTCCTCAACCGTTATCACTCCATCCTTGCCAACCTTTTCCATAACGTCAGCGATAAGATTACCCATTTCATCATCATGAGCGGATAAAGAGGCAATTTGACCAATCTGGACTCTACCCTCCACGGGGGTAGACATATCCTGTACAGCCGATCGCAAAGTATTGACAGCTTTGTCGATACCTCGCTTTATTGCCATAGGATTAGCGCCAGCAGCTATATTTTTAAAGCCTTCATGAATAATGGCTTGGGCAAGAACCGTGGCAGTAGTTGTTCCGTCACCAGCCACATCATTCGTCTTGCTAGCAGCCTCTTTAAGAAGTTGTGCTCCCATATTCTCAAAAGGATCCTCAAGCTCTATCTCTTTCGCAATGGTGACCCCATCGCTGCAAACCTGAGGGGGCCCGAATTTCTTATCCAGAACTACGTTCCTACCTCTTGGGCCAAGAGTCACGCCAACCGTGTCGGCCATTGTGTCAATACCCCGCTTCATAGCGGCCCTAGCGTCTTCACTGAAAGTAAGCTGTTTAGCCATTACTTCCTCCTAATAATACCTTGTCAAAAAATCAAAAATAATGGTTTTACTTCTTAAAAAGAATATCGTCTTCTCTGAGCACCAAGTACTCAATGTCGCCTTCTTTGTACTCAGTCCCAGCATACTTTGAGTAAACAACTGTATCGCCGACTTCCAGTTCCATGGGAACTCTGTTGCCATCGTCGGTCATCCTACCCGGACCTGCCGCTACTATCGTGCCTTCCTGGGGTTTCTCTTTGGCTGTATCTGGGATATAAATTCCCCCAGCACTGACCTGCTCTTCCCCTTCTAAGGGCTCAATTACTACACGATTACCCAGTGGCTTAAAAGCTACTTTCGTAGTCATGAATCAGAACCTCCTGTTTCTTTATGTATTACGCCTTTGAAATTACCATTTAAAATCCCCATAAAACCCAACGCCACAAAGCGTCTCACAAATGGGTGCACTCATCATAGTAAGGCAGCAAAAANTTGGTTGTCAACACCGTTAGCTACAAACGGCCCAAAAAAACGCTGAATAGGTGATGGAAAACGATGAAAAAGGATTCTTAATCAGAATGTCTTCCACTTACCCTGAAAGAAGAGAAGTGGCTCCCCATCCCCGACTTCAATAGATTCTACTGCCCCAATGAACAATGTGTGATCGCCTTCAACATGGGTACTTACCACACGACAATCAATTGACGATAAAGAACCTTCTAAGAAGGGTGTGCCATTTTCGGTCAATCTAAAAAAGGCTTCTGGAGAATTTTCTCCTTCATTATTCGATTTAGCATAGAACTCACCGATAGCTCTTTGCTGATCAGTTAATATATTTATCCCAAATCTGCCAGTGTTTTTTATAATTGAATAGGAATTTGCATTGTGGGCAACCGAAACCATGGAAAGCATTGGGTCCAAAGAAATCGATGCTATGCCATTGGCTGTCATGCCATGTACTGAGCCATCCTGTTCAGTAGTGGTTACAAGAGATACCCCAGTAGCAAAATTTCCCCAAGCGCTCCGAAATAGATCCGCATTCATAACCCTCTCCCAAAAAAGAATCCTGAAATAGAAGGCCCCTCATCGAGCCAAATCTCATATCTGCATAGGATATAGAAACAGAAGGTATTATAACCGCTAGAATGAGTAGACCATAAAATCAGGAAAGAGGCTATCGTAAGAGTCCAAACCGACCTTTCATTGACACCTAATCCACGCCCAAAATAAAATGCCTAGGTGTCTTACCAAATATAAGCTAGAACCCAGGCTAACCGGGAACGGAGAAAAACTTATGTCAACGAAGGCATACATTTTGATAGAAACTGCTGTAGGTAAAACTCACGATGTGTCTGACTCTCTGACCAAATTAGAGGACGTAGTGAATGTCGACGCCGTGACAGGTCCATATGACATAATTTCGATAGTTTCCTGTACCGACCTATCTTCGGTGGGCGAATTGGTCACTAATAAAATACACACGATCCAAGGCATAGTCAGAACCGTAACCTGCCTCTCAGTGTGACANGGTAAATAAACCTAGGCGCATCCTTCCAACCACCTAAAAATAAGGGGCCAAAATGAATTTTAAGTTCTCAGAGAGTGAAGAAACCTTCAGAGAAGAATTGAGAACCTGGCTTAATACAGAGCTTGCTAACGAACCAGGGGAGAACAGNAATCCTGACTCTGACTGGGAATTCAACCTAGTGATGAGAAGAAAGCTTGCCGACAAAGGATGGCTGACAATGGCATGGCCCGAGGAGTATGGAGGACAAAGCGCCTCTCATATGATGCAGGTTATATTTGCCGAGGAAATGTCCTACAGGAATGCTCCCGGAAGAGACGTATTTGGAACCAAAATGATGGCACCAACTTTGATGATCCATGGAACCGAGGAGCAGAAGCAACAATTTTTACCACCTGTTTCTAAGGGGGACGTTCAGTGGTGTCAAGGCTATTCCGAACCTGAGTCGGGATCTGATCTGGCATCTTTACAAACGAGAGCTGTTGAAGATGGAGATGACTTCATCGTCAACGGCACAAAAGTCTGGACGTCAGGAGCTCATAGAGCCGATCACATCATGGTGCTAACAAGAACAGACCCTGACGCTCCTAAACATAGAGGTATCAGCTTTTTACTGTGTGACATGAACACTCCTGGTATCACCGTAAATCCAATCATAAACATGGCTGGGGACCATAGCTTCAATATGGTTACGTTCGAGGACGTTAGAATTCCGAAAAGAAATTTGGTTGGAGAACAAAACAGAGGTTGGTATGTAGGAGCAACTCTACTAGATTTTGAAAGATCAGGTGTTGATTACTCAGCAAGCGCAAAACGGACTCTGGAAGAACTAGTAGATTTCGCTAAGTCCAACTATAAAAATGGGGCGTTGCTTTCAAATGATCCAATCACTAGAAATAGGTTATCCGACCTGGCTATCGAGGTGGAAGTAAGCAAACTCATCTCTTATAACATAGCTTGGATGCAAGGACAGGGGCTAGTCCCAAATAAAGAAGCCTCAATGGGTAAAGTTCTTGGAACAGAACTTCAACAACATGTTAGTGAAACAGGAATGCACATGCTGGGAATGCACGGCCAGTTGGAACCGGGATCAAAGCACGTACCACTGCAAGGTAAAATCGAACACATGTATTTGACCGATGTATCACAAACGATCCAGGCAGGCACATCCGAGATACAACGAAATATCATTGCAACAAGAGGATTAGGCCTACCAAGAGGATAACTGTAAATCACACAGGGGGGAAAAATGGATTTTAAGTTCGACACCGTCGAAGAAGAATTCAGATCAGAAGTCAGACAATTCATAGACAAAGAGCTTCCTTGGAACTGGCGCGAGGAAGATCTCGATGCAGAGGATGAAGTTGATTCCATCAAGGTGATGGAATTCAAAAAGAAACTCGGAGAACAAGGATGGCTAACCATGGCATGGCCCACCGAATATGGTGGCCAGTCAGCAACACACATGAGGCAAGTAGTTTTCAATGAAGAAATGGCATATCGGGGAATTCCAGCTGGAGATGCGGGAGTGAGAATGGTGGGCCCTATACTCATGTTGTACGGGACGGATGAGCAGAAGGAGCAATTTTTGCCCAAAATTGCCAATGCTGAAATCAACTGGTCCCAAGGCTATTCTGAACCAGATTCAGGTTCGGACTTGGCATCTTTGCAAACGAGAGCTGTCGAAGATGGAGATGACTTTGTAGTAAGCGGATCGAAAATCTGGAACTCTGCCCATGCAGGTTCTGACTGGATGTTTATGTTGGTTCGCACGGATCCCGATGCTCCCAAGCATCGAGGTATCAGTTTCGTACTTTCAGAGTTAGAAACAGACGGAGTCACGGTGGAGCGTATACCTATGATGTGGGAGGCTTATCGAGGTCTGGTCACATTTGATAATGTCAGGGTTCCTAAAAAGAACCTAGTGGGAGAGCTTAACCGAGGTTGGTATGTAGGAGCCGCNCTCCTGGACTTTGAGCGCTCGGGTGTTGATAGACCAGCTAGAGCCAAGAGAATACTTGAAGATCTAGTTGAATTCGCAAAGAAGAACCAAAAGAACGGAACTCCACTAGCTAATGATCCTGTAATACGAAGAGAGCTAGCAGACCTGGCAGTTCAAATAGAGACTGCCAGATTGATGTGCTACAACGTGGCATGGATGCAAAGTCAGGGTCAAATACCCAACATGGAAGCCTCTATAACCAAGGTATACGGAACCGAAATGATGAATCGCCTTTATGGCTTGGGAGTTAAGATGATGGGACTACATGGACAGTTAGACCCAGGCTCAAAATGGGCTCCNTTACAAGGCCGTATAGAAAATGCTTGGCTGAGATCGTTCGGGGGAATGGTTGCAGCCGGAACTTCAGAAATACAGAGAAACGTGGTGGCCCAAAGAGGCCTTGGGCTCCCAAGGGGCTAAAGTGTTTTTGACGCACATAGCGTTTGATTTTAACGAACCAAAAGGGAAGTAAATGACATGGATCTAGGACTGAATGAAGCTCAACAGATGCTAAAGAACTCCGCACAGGAATTCCTGGAAGCTGAGTGCCCTGATACTTATGTGAGAGAGATGGAAGAGGACGAGAATGGATACACAACAGAAATGTGGCAAAAACTAGCTGAACAAGGCTGGCTAGGTCTAATTATCCCTGAGAAATATGGGGGAGTCGAACTAGAATTCCAAGATCTGACCATTCTATTGGAAGAGATGGGACGCTTTATGTTGCCTGGACCCTATTTCTCTAACGTTGTTCTTGGCGGAATGTCTATTATGGACTCTGGGACAGAGGAGCAAAAACAGGAATATTTACCTCGTATAGCAGAAGGACAAATAATTGTTACCTTGGCGCTGAACGAGCCCAGCGGACGCTGGGATCCTGAGGGCATCGAGTTGACTGCTACTGAGACTGGAGGTAAATATGCCCTCAATGGAACGAAATTATTTGTGCCCAATGCCCACATTTCTGACTATATCGTTGTGGTCGCAAGGACTGGAGATGGCGAAGATGACATAAGTCTATTCATCCTTCCATCCCAATCCAATGGAGTCAACCAAACCCTTCTTAANACGATCGCATCCGACAGACAATCAGAAGTGACTTTCGATAACGTAGAACTCCCAGCATCATCCCTTTTAGGCGAGAAAAATCGTGGTTGGCAAACCATTGAGAAAGTTCTCAAATGGGGAGCCATAGGTAAGTGCGCAGAGATGTCTGGTGGAGGCCAATCCGTTCTTGACATGACCGTGGAATATGCAAAGCAAAGGACACAATTCGGCAGACCGATTGGAACATTTCAAGCCATACAACACCACTGCGCAAACATGGCAACCGACGTAGAAGGAGCTAAGTTCATAACTTATCAGGCCGCCTGGATGCTGTCTGAAGGACTTCCAGCTGACCGAGAGGTAGCTATGGCCAAAGCCTGGGTGAGTGACGCATACAAAAGAGTATGTGCATTAGGACACCAGTCACANGGTGCTATTGGATTTACAAAAGAACACAANATGCAACTATATTCNAGAAGGGCTAAAGCAGCTGAACTTGCTTTCGGCGACTCCGACTTACACCTCGATAAAGTAGCCGAGATAATTGGATTGTAGTCCTAAAAAACTAAGATATTCTAGTAAAAGTTCTCCTTAAAGATCTGTCAGGGAGTATTTTTTTGACACATCCAACAAAAACGACAATGTGATCAACTTGATATGCTTACCTTATGATTCTCTGTGAGGCAAAATAGCTTGGACACCTCAAAGTCTTTTCACGTCATATGTGAAGATATTTTCAAGATTTATAAGGTTGCGAATCTTGAAGTCGTTGCCTTGAGGGGTCTTGATCTTAAAGTCCGACATAGCGAAGTAGTAGCTATTGTTGGAGCCAGCGGAAGCGGAAAAAGCACGCTGCTGAATATACTCGCAGGATACGACCATCCTTCCGCAGGGAACATATTCGTTGGGACTCGAAATTTATTGCAGATGAATTCCAAAGATGTTGAAGAATACCGTCGATCGGAAATTGGGTTCATATGGCAACAAACTAACAGAAATCTTTTTCCATACCTGACGGCACTTGAAAATGTCACTTTGCCAATGATGTTGACGGATGAAACCCAAATAAACAGAGATCGTCGAGGCTCTGAACTACTAGAAATGGTTGGTTTATCTCACAGGTCCAAACATACTCCAGACAAACTTTCCGGTGGAGAGCAACAGCGAGTTGCTATTGCAGTGGCCCTGTCAAATAATCCCAACCTACTACTGGCCGACGAACCAACCGGGGAGTTGGATGACCAAACCGCCTCCGAAACCCTAGACTTATTCGGTATTGTAAACAGGGAATTAGGAACCACCATACTCATAGTGACCCATGATCCTGACATCGCCTACAAAGTGGGTCGAGTTGTACTGATACGTGATGGCAAAACATCCACTGAAATACAACGTAAAGCACAATACAACGGCATTTCTGGAATAGCAGAGACTGAGCAGGATTTGGAAGAGTTTGTATTGGTCGACGGTAGCGGAAGAATACAAATCCCTAAGGAACTATTGAATCATCTAAGCATCGAGGAAAGAGCTAAAATAAGATTATCATCTGATGGGATCATCATCACCAACGATTAAAATCATATAACAAAGCGTTGCTGCAGAGAATTTATGGATACCGACCAGACTCCACTGATTGAAGCGACCAATATTTCAAAGTCCTACCTTGTTGGGTCTCAGACTGTGAATGTCATACAGTCTGTCACAGTACAAATAGATCCAGGTGAATTTGTGGCGATCGTCGGTAGATCTGGATCAGGAAAAACAACCCTCCTCAACTTACTCGCAGGTCTAGACCAACCTAACTCAGGGAAAGTGTTGGTTAGAGGGGTAGATATCGCTGGTATGTCTGATAATCAACTCACTGACATCAGGAGAAGCGTGATTGGATTCATATTTCAATCTTTTGGTCTGCTGCCTCTTTTGTCAGCTTTTGAAAATGTAGAACTCCCCTTACGAATCAGTGGGATAAATATGGCCGATAGACAGATCAAAACTAGAAATGCTTTAGAGATGGTAGGTCTTTGGAGCCGAGCTAATCATAGACCCTACGAACTTTCTGGGGGAGAACAACAAAGAGTTTCAATAGCCAGAGCGGTAGTAAATGAACCTCCGCTTATCCTTGCCGATGAGCCAACTGGGGAGCTTGACTCCAATAATGCCAAAGATATTTTCGGACTGTTCAAAGAAATGGTCAGTGGTCAGGGAATAAGCATCATGTGTGCAACACACGATTCCACCCTGTTATCCATGGCAGATGGCGTAAAAGAACTTAAAAACGGATCACTGTTCACAGATACCTCAGATAAAAGCGCCCATCGCTTTAGAAAGTAACCAAGTATTTAGTTGTCTAAAACCCATGGTATTTCAATTTCTCCTGAGTTAAAGTTTCGCTATTCCCTGTGCAGTTTTGCGAAACTGGTGTGACTTGCTAGCTAGAAACTTAGTGGGAAGGCACGATTGCGTCAGCACAATAAACTCTCCGAATCGGTTAGTCACAAATTATCAGAATATTTAGATATGCCACTTACTGATGGTGGAGGAAAAGTTTCTCGAAGTCATCAGGAGTCTGTGGTCTGCTATTCTTATTTATGTCATTTGGCACAAAGTTGTTCGGAAAAAAAACATCGCCCAACAAAAGTTCTTGTTCGAAAGTGTCGTCGGTTTGAATCAAAAGATTCAACGGATTCTCCTGAATTATCCGACTTGGCATTAGACATTCTTGCCCAGCATAGATCTGGTGGGAAGTTGTTAGGATCAAAAACTTTAGAGCTCCTCGATAGGCTAAGACCTAACGGCCCTATTAAACCGAAGGTATAATTCCAATTCGAATTACTTTTATTTATATTGGGAGCTTTTCAAATGGGTTCATCTCTATTCGATCTTTCTGGTAGAACTGCTTTAGTGACTGGTGGTAACGGGGGTATTGGTTACGGAATTGCCAAGGGTCTAGCAGACGCCGGGGCCAGCATAGTTGTTGCAGCCCGAAACCAAGCAAAAACTGAAGAGGCGGTAAAAGCTTTACAGCAAAACGGAAGCAAGGCTAAAGGCNTACACGTTGATGTATCTAATGAAAAATCCATAAAGAGCATGGTTAAGAATAGTTTAGAACTCACTGGAAAGATAGATATACTCGTCAATAATGCTGGCATTGGAATACGCAAACTCCCCCATGAATATAAGTTAGACGATTGGAGTAAAGTCATCGATATTAATCTCACTGGATCCTTTCTCTGTGCTAGAGAATTACACAGCCATATGAAGGCCATTGGCGGTGGCAAAATCATAAACATTGGATCTATGACCTCTATTTTCGGCCTGGACTGGGCTGTCGCATATGCTTCAAGTAAAGGCGGCGTAGTCCAACTTACGAAAACCCTTGCTGTCTCCTGGGCACAAGACAATATCCAAGCAAACACTATACTCCCAGGCTGGATCCACACCGACCTTACAAGTGGAATAAAAAACAATTTTAAAACTCGATACGAACACATACTCTCGCGTATACCAGACGATAGATGGGGGGAGCCAGACGATCTTGCAGGTACGGCCGTGTTCCTTTCCAGCGCCGCCTCCAATTATGTAACAGGCGTATCTATACCAGTCGACGGCGGTTACACTTCTTTCTAACAACCACTGATGAAACTTATATTTCTTTAGTATTCAGTTTGAATTANGGATTGCACAAATTCCAAAGTCCGAAAAACTCAGAATGCTAGATATCATATCTACTTACTAGCAAAACCATTGGTCGTTTCGGTGCTCCGGTAACTAATCCACAATTTCTCATGGGTACAATATATCTATCTTTCCACCATGGACAACCGACCAAAAATACCTGGATGAATATAAATTGAACCTGGGAGCTGATATGGCAGACGAAATACTTTTAGAAATTCATAACAAAGTTGCAAATATAACTTTCAACCGACCAGATCAGCATAACGCTATAGCTTATGATGGGTGGTTGCAATTGATCGATATAGTTAGCCAAATAAAATTAGATCCAGATATCAGGGTTGTTGTTTTTTCCGGTGCTGGTTCCCGCTCTTTCTCTGCAGGGGCAGACATCAAGGATTTTGACTCTCACCGTTATGATTCTGCTTCATCGAAAGTATATTCCGAAGCATTTGATGGAGCTTTGGATGAAATTGAGACCCTACCCATGCCAACGATCTCAAAAATCAGAGGAATCTGCGTCGGTGGCGGATGTGAATTATCAATGGCTACAGATATAAGAATTGCATCANAAGACAGCAAATTCGGAATCCCCGTAGCAAAGCTTGGAATACTGGTAGGCTATCGAGAAATGAAACGTCTAATAAATCTGGTCGGGCAAGGTAACGCTTCTTACATACTTTTGTCAGGGAGGATAGTTGGAGCCAAAGAAGCCGAACGTATGGGGTTGATTACTAAGACGGTTTCCAATGACAGTCTTGATGAGGCAGTGAAGAAATTAATAGCTGAGATGGTACCACTAGCTCCTCTTTCTCAATCAAGACACAAANAAATACTACAAAAAGTAGTAAGCAACCAATCCCTTGATGGATTTACCACTGAAGAAGCACATCTCCCATTCACAAATTTCGATAGTCAAGATTTCAATGAAGGAAAGTCNGCCTTTGTTAACAGAAGAAGTCCAATATTTAAAGGACTGTAGTCAGTCAAAATATACTATTAAAAAAGAATATAACTAAAGATTTTCTTTGAAGAATCTCGTGATTTTCCTTTCCATATAAGTTCTGTCCCCTTCGCTCCTAGGCATATGTCGTTCATTTGGAAACATAGCAAAGTCATAATCTTTGCCCTCTGAAATCAAAGCATTTATCAACCGGGCAGTGTGACGAAAATGTACATTTTCGTCCACCAACCCGTGAACCAGCAACAATTTACCCCGTATACCCGATACATATGTTATTACGCTGGAATTACGGTACCCATTCGGGTTTTTTACAGGAGTACCCATATATCTCTCCGTGTAATGAGTATCATAGCCGTCCCAGGAGACTACAGGGGCACCCACAACCGCAACTTTAAAAATCTCCGGTGCTTTAGCCAGACACATTAGTGACATATATCCGCCATAGCTCCATCCATAGACTCCAATCCTCTCAGGATCGGCAAGTTTTCTATCAATGAGATGTTTTATACCATCTGTCTGATCTGTCACCTCAACCGTTCCCATATTATTCTTTATATGTGACTCAAAGGCTAAACCCCGTCTGGCACTCCCTCTGTTATCGAGAACGGAAACAAGAAATCCTTGCTGACGAAGATATTGCGCTCTCATTGAAACCGTCATATTCCAACCGTTTGTCACAATCTGTGCATGAGGACCCCCATAGACATATAGAATCGTGGGGTAAGGTCCATCTCCAAACTTTGTTACATCCGGCCTATAAATAGCACCAGAAAGTACTTCCCCTGATTCAGCCTCTACATTAAAAAATTCAGGAGCCCTAAGATCTAGGCGTTCAACCCGAGAATCAAAATTCTGATGTATCTGAATATGTCCATCAGTTTGTTCAAGTTTGGATAGTCTCACTTTAGGAGGTTGNGTTAAGGAGTGATAAATATCAATCATTCGACCTGAATTAATTGAAAATGTTGAGGAATGAATACCTGGTTCTGATGTGAGCAACTCCGGTTGCCCATCGCTGAAAGAAACTTTATAAGTTTGACTCTCCTGATGAGACTCAATAGTAGCATTGAAATATATCAGTTGGTTTGATTCATCAACAGCCGAAATGGAGTCCACCCGCCAGTCTCCCTCTGTGACTGCAAAATGGGTTTGAAGGTTGGGATCATATATATAAATATGCTGGTAGCCAGTGCGTTCTGAAGCCCAAATCAATTTACCATCTTTCAATGTGTACAACATGTCATGAAGGTTTATCCACACATCAGATTCTTCCTTAAGAATAGTTCTACACTTGCCAGAGGTTATATCAAAGGACAGAAGATCCAACTCGGTCTGATCTCTGTTTTGACACTGTACATATAGAACATGACCGTCGGCCCAGTTTACCCTTGCAATATACTCGAATCCGGATGTATCAAACCAGGTTATCTTTCCTTTGAAATCAGTCACTCCCAATTTGACTCTCGGATTTTCTGATCCTGAAAATGGGTACCTGTGTGTCTCGATTGATTCTGAGCCGGGATCAGAATTACCTGAATGAAGTATGTGAAACTCAGGAATATGTCTTTCGTCAACTTCAGTGAATGCGATATAGTCGCTTTCCTTTGACCACCAAAACCCCGATGGCCTCCTCATTTCCTCCTGAGCAATGTAATCGGCGAGGCCTCTTGTTGTCCCCTCTATTTTTCCATTAGTGACTTGGACAGGCGAACCTCCTCCAATGGGAATAATCCATATTTCACCATTAAATACAAAAGCCAATTTTTTACCATCGGGTGAAGCCTTAGGGTCCGTAGCAGGGTATTCATTACCGTCCACAAGTAACCTGAGAGGGTCACCTATTTTGTCCAGAATGTATACACTATTTGCATCCGGAATAACTATTTTCCCTTCCGAAGTCCAGAAATAACGAGTTATACCCCGATGCAGCTGCCTAAGTCTTTGTCTTCTGAGTTGTTCTTCCAAAGATTCTGATGTTGCAGTAGGAAGGTTNTCAATCAATAACTGCTCTCGACCCGTTTCCAAATCGATTGCATAGAGTGCCCTGTTAGCTTCGTTGTCGGCGGTTTTTAAAAACGATGCATATTTTCCATCAGGACTGAAAGCGAAGGATCCTGGAACATCCATACCTGGCGCAGGGAATTTCGCAATATCTTCTAGAGAAATATCCATTCTTGCTAACTAGCGAATACGCTGAATGACTCTCCTAGCAGAATCCACCAATTCGTCGACATGGTCCTCTGTGCTCAAAACGTTAAGAGCACCTGCCGCTCCAGCCATGAGTAAAACGCCTTCGTTTAACATACCTAGAAAAAAAGCCTTTTTCATTTGACTATCTGCATCTATAGCGTCTCGGTAGTTTTCCACTTTTCCATCTGTGAAATGAATACCAAAAAGTGAGGCAACTCCAGTTACTGTGACAGGAACATCCATCTCAGCAAATACAGCACGTAGCTTTTCACGAAGAACCTCACCCAGTGCATTCATGCGCTCGTATTCATCTTCTGCAAGTGCGTTCATTACCACTTCACCAGCCCTCATCGTTATAGGGTTGGCGTTGAAGGTACCCGCATGTCCCAAATCCGCACCACCATCGGTTGGGTCGAATGCAGACATTATGTCCCTTCTACCACCAAATGCTCCAACCGGGGTACCCCCACCAATTATCTTTCCCAATGTGGTCATATCCGGTATGACTCCAAACAATTCTTGTGCCCCACCTGGAGAAACACGGAAACTTTGGACTTCATCAAAAATGAGAACTATATCGAGTTCTTCAGTAAGCTCTCTAATCTTTTCAAGAAACGATATATCTGCAGGAACGTATCCTATAGAAGAAATGATAGGTTCCATTATCACGCACGCTATTTCGTCAGCATTTTCCCTTATAACTACCTCAGCGGCTGGGGAATCGTTGTAGGCAACAACAAATACTCCGTCCGCTATGGCAGAAGGCTGGGTGGAATATTCTGGTATGGGCGTAGGTCCTTCAGGATCTAAGCTATCCTTCGCTGGATAAACACTCACTGAGACATAGTCGTGAGAACCATGATATCCGCCTTCTATCTTCAGAATTTTCTCTCTGCCGGTGAATTGCCTAGCTGCGCGAACAGCCATCATAGTTCCTTCCGTACCAGAGTTAGTAAATCTTATAGTGTCTACTGAAGGTATTCGACTGGTCAGGATATTCGCTAGTCGAATCTGAGCACTAGTAGGGCCACTGAAGGCCGCTCCCTTTCCGGCTTGATCTGATATAACTTCGGCAATACTCGAATCCGCATGACCTAGTATCAGGGTAGTGGCATTAATCATAAAGTCCAAAGACTTATTCCCATCCACGTCGACTATGTATGGTCCCTCCCCCCGCTCAATAAAATGTGGGTATGGATCAAAATAGCTCGTTCCTCGGGAACTACCTCCAGGCAGATATGCTTCCGCCTGTTTCTGAAGTTTTGCGGACCTAGGAGTTCTAGCAATATAAGTATCTATTTCCGCCTGCAGCTTGTTGGGATCCAAGTCGATTCCTTCCTTAAAGCCAAGTACTGGTAACCGTGAGCCTAAACCTCGAGTTACTTTGATTTACCCAGCTTACTTAGAATTTCATTTAGACTACCAGACCTGAATCCCTCCAGATCTAGGGTTACATATGAGTAACCAATATCTTTAAACTCTTCGCTTATTTCTGACCGTAGTGGTTCGGAACTAATTGCGTTGAAATCTGAGGGGTCAATTTCAATTCTTGCTATTGTTTCGTGATGACGCACCCTTAACTGCTTAAATCCTTTAGATCTGAGAAATTGTTCTGCTTTTGCGATTTTAGTGAGTGCCTCAACAGTAACAGTAGTTCCATACGGAATCCTTGACGACAGACAAGCTTGAGCAGGTTTGTCCCAGGTTGGAAGGTTCATTTCACGTGAAAGAGTGCGTATGTCATCTTTACTTAGCTCGGCTTCAACAAGGGGACTTCGAACTCCGTATTGCTTTGCTGCTTCAATACCTGGCCTGTAATCACCTAAATCATCCATATTGGTACCGTTTGTTATCGACTGAAACGATTCCTCCTCCGCAAAACGGGCCAGATGAGTATAAAGTTCATCTTTACAGAAAAAACATCTATCAGGGTTATTGGCNTGATAATCTTCCCTATCAATTTCATTGGTCTGNACTGTCATAAAATTTAGGCCAATACGATGGGCTAGCTCAGTAGCTTCTTCCAATTCAGATGGTGCCAAACTCGGAGATACAGCTGTAACGGAAAGAGCTTTTTCCCCAAGGGTCTCATTAGCCACCGCGGCTAAAAACGCACTATCTACTCCGCCGGAATAGGCAACGATAACGCTACCCATCTGTTCAAGTATATTTACTAGAACGGCTCTTTTCTCAAGTAGTGTTTTTTCAGATGTCTGTACCATCACACACTCCCTAGCATTATGGCTCCCTAAAACTTGAGAACCAATAAATACTCTTACTATTCTGCCATCATTTCTTCAACAATTGCTTTCATTTGACCAGAGTAATAATCATATGATCTATTCTGGTACCTAAGTATTCTTTGAGATTCTTCTGTATCATACCAATCGTTCCAACCAGGAGTCTCGCGATAAACAGCCATGTCTACCGGAGCACCCATAACACTGAAAAAATCTTCCACATAGTCCTTACCTGAAAGTCTCCATGAACTTCCACCAGCGATATTAAAAACCTTCCCCACAGCTTCCTCAGAATCAACAGCATTGCGCAGAGCATCAGCAACATCATCACGATGTATCATCTCTACTCTCTGGTCAGCTGTAAAGGGCCAAGGCTCTGGAGGCTCCAGGAACGCAGGGACGGCAATACTCGCAATTCTGAGTATTACATAGTTCACTCCAGATGAAATGACTATTTCCTCTCCTGCGATCTTACTTTCAGCATAAACATCTATTGCCCCCTGCTGGTGATCTATCGTGACAGGTGGTTCTTCCCCAGAGGTATCCCCATAGGTGCTAATAGAGGAAGTAAAAACCAGAGATGCCTCCGGCGCGCCCGTTTTCATACCTTGGGCTATATTCCTTGTCCCATCCACATTCACCTTGAAAGTAAAGTCCCTATCTTTTTCACTATTAGGAGGGAGAATAGCCGCAAGATGCAAAACGCCCGCAACACCTGCAACTGCAGAACTTACTGAGGCCGCATCTGTTATATCACCCTTGACGACTTCGACTCCTTCTTCGCCTTCCAAACCAGTGAAGTCCATAAAGGGCAAATCAAATATCTTGACCGATTTCCCTTCTTCAAGAAACATTCCAGCAAGTTGGCGCCCTACGCTTCCAGCCCCACCTGTGATTAAAACCGGCTTATTCACGTGAGGGTTGTTCCCTTCATGCCCGCCTTTTCTATAACATCTTGAGCACTTGAAATCATGGTGTCCAGAGCTATCTCAAACGTTTTCCAGTCACCTTCATTCTTAAGTGCGAGAAGCGATTCAGCTTCGCGCATTGCGGTTCTGGTAACCGGCACACTAGGCATAGTTTTAAAAAAGAAAGTGTCGCTAATCTCTTCAAATTTTTCGATTATCTCTACAAGTGAGGTCTCCCAAGCAGCATTCTGAGGCCCAAGGCCATCTGCTATCCGACGACAACTCCCTATCGATTCTTCGAGCATTTCCTGTCCTGATTGTGGCATTTAAGCTTCACTCCTACAAAATCTATTAAACTCAAAGGGCGACCACTGTGTGGTCGCCCTTATTCTAAACGAAAACCTTAATCTTTTTCCTTGGGCATAAACCCTCGTCTGAAAGGTGTATCTCAGTTAATCGTCGCCATCCGCATGAACTGTGTCCTCAACTTTAATAACTGAGGCCTTATCATCATCCTCATAGTGATGCCTGACTTTATCAAGATCCACTACATCTAACCTGTCAAAACCTTTACCGTCATGTCTGTCGTACGGGAATGGCTGGAACTTCTCAAATCTCTTCCCAAACCGTTGCCTGCTTGCCCTCTTATCGTATGGGAACCTGAATCTTTCTGGGCTACCTGGCTCGCATTCAACCAGCTCGTAGTTCCTACTACCAAGACCGATCTCGTGTCCAGTATTGATGCTGGTAACTTCACTTTGGTTATGGAATGTTGCCGCAGCAGCTTCAAATTTCTTATCGCCGACGTGATGGGCTTCCATCAGTTCAGCCTTGGAGCCCTTGATACCTTCGGCCTCTCTTGCCTTGTCGACACACGCCATGTCAATTGCTACAGCGTCTGTACTGGCGAAAACTCCCAAATGAGGGACAATTGGGACGTCTGCATGACCTGCACAGTCACAGGCCGGAGATACATCAACTGCCATATTGACATAACCAACTTTTCCTTTACCTACGGCTTTTTCAACACCAAGGCATGCGTCTGCAATAGCAGCATCGACTGCATCAAATTGAACAGGAGGTATATCCATGAGACCTCTAGGCCCCATCACTCCAAAACACCCTAGACAGTTGGCACACTTGTCACCGTCCCACTCCAACTCATCGTTTTCATTTATGTTGTAAAGGCCGAAAGGACAACAATCCTCAAGTATTTCCCAATCAGGAGTGTTTTCCTTTCCCTTGAAATTCTCCGGGTGGAATACGCCTGCAGCACCCAATCCGTAAGTCGGATGGCCACCCATGTGGACGTTGAACTTACCTCTCTTGGACTGGGCTCCGATGCCCAGATTCTTTAAAGCCCCACCAATGACACCCATACTGTGACCCTTGAAGTGGGTCAGAGCTATGAGAGCATCGGCTGCAGCGATAGCCTGAGCTACATACGCCTCTTTAAGAATATAACCTTCTGGAATATCTACCCTGAAGTCGTTAGTACCTATAAAGCCGTCGGCGCAAATAAATGGACATCCTAAAGTTGCAGAACTGTACCCATTTCTTTCCGCAGTGAGAAGAATGTCTAGTTCGCTGGATCTTGAACCCCAGGGAGAATAAGTTGATGTAGTTGTGTCGCAGACAAACGGCCTGCCTCCAAGTTCTTTGATCCTATCCGCCAGAGTTCTTGCGTAAAGAGGCCTCAAATAGGCGGAGTTATTCCATTCCCCACAATGAATCTTGATAGCTACAATGTCGTTGGGCTCTACAATCTCATCAAGACCAGCTGCATCAAATACAGTGACCATTTTCGCGGCCAGAGAAGTCTCTGTTGATTCGGAATGTGCATCCATATAATAGACTGTTGAATCTGCCATTTTACCCTCCACTCTTCCTTTGACTGGCTAAATTTACTTATACTGCACCCATTTAGTAAGAAAAGGTGCATACTTCAGCAGATTAGCATTGGCCTTTATCAGTGTCAATAATTTCCAAAGCTGATCTTTCAAAGTTAAAATAGCAAATGCAATATCCTTTAGCTTATAGATCACTGGGGTTCGCCATAATTAGCATTTAAATTGTGAAAGGAGGAATTAAGTTATGCCATACAAAATGAAAGCTGAAGATCGCTGGATACATCCCGGGCCACAGCCAAACGGACTACAGGCAGACTCAGATGGCCTTTGGGCTATAGACCAGGGAAACGACCATCTATATAAATTGTCTTATGAAGATGGGTCAATCATAGAAGATTTGGAAACAGAAACCATGAAATCAAGTGGTGTTACGAAAGGCGGAGGTTTTTTATGGGTAGCTTCTACATATAATTGCCTTATTTATAAGCTCAACGAAGATGGAACCACTGCAGAGACATATGATACGCCGGGGAAAGGGGTCGTAGATTTCGCCCAAGCAGAAAACCCACCGACTACCGGAGCCCATGGAATGGAGTGGATAGACGAGGAAAATATGTGGGTTGCTGTCCCACCAGCTAAAACTGTCTTCTTGATGGACCCAAAGACTATGTCAGTTAAAAGATCTATACCAACTCCAGGAATACGTCCTCATGGTCTTTTTATGGACGACGAAGATATATGGTTGGCAGATACTCAGGAGTGCAAGATACACAAATTGGACACGGACACTGGGGAAATACTCGACGTTATTGATATTGAAGAGCCGGAAATACATGGTATGACACTTCATGACCGTCAAATATGGTTTTGCTGCGCTGAAACGAGAAAGGTTTGCACCGTAACTCTACCAGGCTAAAAAGCCCTTCCCGCAATTTTATAAATATCTATGGAGATTTCTGATAAATGACATTCGATAACGCCAGTCTTTTCCCTATGGGATCAACACTATCTGAAAATGGGCACTTGAACATTGGAGGGCGCGACGTTATAGAACTTGCTAAAGAATATGGCACCCCACTGTATATATATGACGAAGCAACTATCAGAACAATGGCAAGAACTTTCGTTAAAGAATTTGGGACGCGTTACGCAAACACTGTGGTCGCCTACGCCTCCAAGGCATTTCTTACTAAGGCTATGGCCAGGATAGCAAACGAGGAAGGACTTTCACTAGATGTCGTATCAGGCGGAGAAATCGCTGCTGCAATTTCTGCTGGGTTCCCTGCAGCTAGAATGGACTTTCATGGAAACAACAAAACTCCTGACGAATTGATTTATGCCGTTGAGTCTGGGGTGGGAACAATTGTTGTGGATGGTTTTCATGAGCTAGACCTTCTCAATAACTTGGCCGAAGAGAGAGGGATCGAGCAGGGAATAATGCTAAGACTGTCCCCCTCTGTGGATGCCCATACTCACGGTCATACAACCACCGGAATATTAGATGTGAAGTTTGGTTTCTCAATTGAATCTGGAGAAAGCACAATTGCAATCCGACAAGCCCTGGATTCTTCAAACCTGGATCTCAAAGGCATTCATTTCCACCTCGGATCTCCCATATTTGAGCTAGAACCTTATTCCCAGGCAATTGACACTGTCCTAGATTATCTAGCCCAGTTCAAATCGGAAGGATTAAATTTAAGAGAATTTAGTCCCGGTGGAGGATTTGCTATTGGATATACGCGCAATCAGCCGCCTCCTCCAATTAGCGCGTATGCGGATGTCATCACTTCGATGCTAACGCGAAAATGTAATCAGTTAGGGTTCGATTTGCCCAAGTTGATTATCGAACCAGGTAGATCAATAGTTGGCAGGGCCGGTGTGGCAGTCTATACGGTGGGAGTAATTAAGGACATCCCTACTGTCCGCACTTATGTATCACTCGACGGGGGAATGGGGGATAACATCCGACCAGCATTATATGGATCAGAATATGAAGCAGTGGTTGCAAACAAAATGACGGTAGACACCGACCATGAAGTGGTCACGCTTGCNGGAAAATACTGTGAATCAGGAGATATTTTAGTAAAAGACATATCCCTTCCTACCATAGAAGCCGGTGACATAATAGCGATCCCTTCCTCGGGGGCTTATTGTCTAGCCATGTCAAGTAACTACAATATGAATCCCAGGCCTGCAGTCTTGATGGTCAANGANGGGACATCAAAGATAATAAGGCGCCGCGAAACTTATCAGGATCTGATCGCATTAGATACTTAAATACTGAAAATCATTGTCCCTGGCCCCACCAAGCCCTTATCAGATATGGCCTCTAAACGCCCCTTAACTGTTTATACAGTCCTGGCAATCAATCTACTATTGTGGATTTGTCTTGAGTTAACTGGGGGTTCTCAAAATACTCAAAATTTGATGCGATTTGGAGGAATTTCATATCTGGAAATAAGCTCAGGCCAGTACTGGCGCTTACTGGCCGCTATGTTTTTACACATAGGAGCTGCTCATCTCGCAGTTAACGGTTTAAGTTTGCTAATAATGGGTGGAATGGTTGAGAGAACTTTTGGACATATCAGATTTATAGCAATATATCTAATTTCAGGTCTTGGAGGAAGTGCATTCAGTTTCTGGATGATCCATCCTTTTGCCATAGGCGCCGGGGCTAGTGGAGCGGTGTTTGGATGTGTTGGCGCACTGGGGGCTTTTTTCCTAATACGAAGACGTGAGCTAGGACGGTTAGGAAAACAAAACTTAAACGCAATATTAATTTTGGCAGGTATAAACTTCGCTTTCGGATTTATCATGCCGGGTATCGATAACTGGGCTCATCTGGGAGGGTTTTTAGTTGGGTTTTTGACTGGCTCTAGTCTTACTCCAGCTACCCTAACATCAACCCACTTTGGCATTCGGCAAATGACACATGGCGAAGACAGGAACCAGACAAGGAATAAGCTAGTGAAATCTACGATGTTGGGGTTATCGGTTTTGCTGATTGCATTAGTGTTAATACTCGCCAATAACAAGAGTATAATCGACAGGATTTAGGCGAAAGCTTAAGTCAACCTTGAAGGGTTCTCTACCAATTGCTGTAAACGCCTGCAGAAATTTCCAGCCACAGCACCATCAATCGCCTGATGATCTCCAGTCAAACTTAGAGTCATCATCTCCCTAATTACAATTTCCCCCTTCCGCACAACAGGCTTTTGATTACTCCTACCAACACCTAATAGACCAACTTGACCTTGATTTAATATCGGAGTGAAACCATCGACGGAACCAAGAACAGAAATTGTAAATGTGCCTCCCACTAGCTGATCCGGTCTTATTTTCCCTTCTCTTGCTTGGGTCGAGAGATTTTTGACATCTTCAGCAATTTGCTTTAGCGACTTATTGCCAACATCCTCTATCACGGGAACGACTAAAC
Source organism: Chloroflexota bacterium (assembly GCA_002696685.1). Next base: position 29,009 of record NZSI01000037.1, read on the forward strand.
CGTTTTCAAGGGCAACGGCCATCGCAACGTTGACCTGATCAAATCGATATATGGTGTCTCCTGCTATTACACTGTTCATGGCCGGAACTCGCTTTATTGCTTCTCCAGAGGCCTTGATCAAAAACTCTGTTAAACCAACACCTGCCTCGCGACGGTACGCTTGCGCATCAGTCACATCCACCTCAAAGAAGAATGAATACTGGGCAGTTTCTGTTAGGCTTTTTTTCATGTTGCTGGCAATAGCCCTTCTCATCCCTCTGAGTTGGATCTCCTCAACAGGATCCGGATGCCCCGCTGGAAGCCCTGATCGAAGATTTTCTCCTTCGGTCTTACTTGAATCAGCGGATACGGCAAAATTCCTCACGTCTGCCTCTACTATTCGACCCCGAGGGCCACTAGGAGTAATTTTCTCCAAATCAACACCTAGATTTGCAGCAAGTTTTCTGGCACCCGGAGTAGAAGGAACCGGGGCCCCTTCCTTTCTACTAGGTCGGTTACGAGGGCTGGAAGAAGTTTTATCCCGTCGAGTGCGATTTCCTGTTGAGGGGTCGGGAGATTCTTTAGCCGGGGCTTCTTCACCTTCATCAAGGAGATATCCCATAACGTCATCAACCGCGACCGTCGCACCAGCATCCACAGACGGATGAAAAACACCTGAGACAGTTGCTTCTAGGTCATAGTTAACCTTTTCTGTCTCGATCTCAGCTATTACCTCACCCTGGGTGACATTATCACCCTGAGTTTTAGTAAATTTTGTAACAACACCTTCGGTCATGAAGTCACCGAGTCTGGGCATAACNATTGGNGTTGCCATATACANNTTCTCCTAATCAATTATTTCAAGAGCNGCTTNCACNACCNTCTCTTTGTTAGGAACANACAANGCCTCTANAGGTTTGGAATAGGGTACTGAGGCGTGTGGAGGATTTACCCTTCGAGGGGGTGCATCAAGNTAGTCAAAAGCTTGTTCTGCTACGAGGGCTGATATATCAGATGCAATGCTGCAGCGAGGATAATCTTCATCAACTATCACGACCTTCCGCGTCTTCTTTACTGAGGATAGAATCGCATCGTCATCCATGGGAGAAAGTGAAAGAAGATCTAACACTTCCACAGAATAACCTTGCTCCTCCAATTCCTCAGCAGCCTCCATGCAGACCCGTGTGGTAAACCCGATACCGATTAAGGTTATATCATCTCCTTCCTGCTTGATCTCCGATTTACCAATCTCTACTGTGTATTGGTCCTCTGGAACATGATCATCAAATCTCAACCCCATCAGTTGCCTGTTGTTAAAAACAATAACTGGATCATCATCCCGAATTGCAGCCGTCATAAGACCCTTTGCGTTATACGGATTAGAAGGAACAACNCACTTCAACCCAGGAAAATGCGTAAATATGGAATAGAGCGTTTCAGAATGCTGAGCCGCAGAGTTCGTTCCAGCACCAATTCCTGTCATGATAGTGAGAGGTACAGTGACTTTCCCTCCAAACATATAGTGCATTTTAGCGGCGTTGTTGGTTATTTGGTCTGCACAAACACCATAAAAACTGACATACATGAGATCTACTACCGGCCGTAGGCCCGAAGCCGCAGCTCCAACTCCTGCGCCCACAAATCCAGCTTCTGAAATAGGTGTGTCCCTTATNCGATTTCTCCCAAATTCATTNACCAGCCCCTTTGTGAGCCTCATAGGCCCACCCCAAGCATCTTGAAAGTCTTCTCTCTCTCCCCCACCCGCAATATCTTCCCCCATCACAATCACAGACGGATCTCTTTCAAGTTCCTGTCTAAGAGCCTCGTTAATAGCCTGTATAAAAGATATCTGTCTAGTAGCTTCCGCTTGCGTCATTTTCTATATCCCCACCATATGTATTATTAATTTATCTTTTGGTTTATTTTTTATGAGTATGAAACATATACATCCTGCAAGAGCTCTTCAGGATCAGGAAATGGACTCTGATTAGCAAATTCTGCAGCTTCGTTCACTGCAGCTAAACAACTGGCGTCAATTTCCTTTAACTCGGATTCCTCAGCAAAGGATCCTTCTAGTATATGTGCCCTGCAATTTGCAATACAGTCCCGATCGATATAGTACTTTTCTTCTTCTTCCGACCGGTAACCTAGGGGATCATCTGCCCCGAAATGGCCCATATATCTATAAGTTTGAGCCTCTATTAAAGTGGGGCCTTCTCCAGCCCGTGCCCTAGCAACAGCCTCTCTACCAACTTCAAACATATCCAAAACCGATTGGCCATCTACGGAAACTCCNGGAATCCCATAGCCATCTGCTCTGTTGGATATCGAACCTCCGGCCACCGAATATTCAAAAGGAGTTGACTCCGCATACCGATTGTTTTCACAGACGAAAATCACTGGCAATTTCCAAATTCCTGCCAAGTTCATTGATTCATGCAGAACACCTTGACTGGACGCACCATCACCAAAAAAAACAACGCTTACTTGATTTGTTCCCTTAACTTTGGCTGTTAGTGCTACTCCTGTTGCAACTGGAATATTGGAACCTACGACTCCGTTTGCTCCGAGCATACCTCGATCGATATCCGCGATATGCATTGTTCCACCCTTACCCTTACCGGTTCCGGTAGATTTTCCTAGAAGTTCCGCCATCATCTGGTTCAAATCGAGACCTTTAGCTATACAGTGATGATGACTTCTGTGAGTCCCCAAAACATAGTCTTTATCGTCGAGATGCGCGCAAATACCCGTGGGAACCGCCTCTTGTCCAATCGACGAATGCATCCCCCTCAACTTGCCAGCATCCGCCTCGCGTCGTGACTGCTCCTCAAATCTCCTTATCGTGACCATCGTCTCATACATCCACAAAAGTGAATCTCTGTTAATCTCGGTATGTGGCATACTACTAAACTCCCAATGTAAAAAACACCCGACAAGTCAGCGAACCCTAATTCTTTTGAAATAAATATCACGTGGAAATGGGCGGATTATAACACTTAAACATGGGTAACAATGAACTTAGAAAAAGTCTTTCAAAATCATGGAAATTAGAATCCAACATATGCCGTTATGCATTAGTTAAATGACCTGAATATGAAGTATCTAAGTTTCGTTGACACTCCTAACTTTAGATTGCTAGGATTCCAAAGGTGCACCCAACAAAGGGGGATATAGCTCAACTGGGAGAGCGCGGCGTTCGCAATGCCGAGGTTGGGGGTTCGAGTCCCCCTATCTCCACCACACCTCGTGGCGAGCGTGAAGGATTTCGCCAGAATCCCAGTAATTTAATGTACCCTCATGAAGTAGTTATTTATGACACTCAGGGAAATAATGCCATCACAACATATTTGAATCTAGAAACTTTTATTTAATGCCTCTCTTGCCCCATTTAGCCGCATTTGAAAGTCGGGATTTCAGGTATATCTGGGGAGCGAATGCGCTTGGTGGAGCAAGTACGTGGACATTCCTAATTGCCAGCCAATGGTATGTCCTTTCTGAATCGGACAAATCCCTATTAGTAGGCCTATTCACCTTTGCATCCATGCTCCCATATTTATTAGTTTCTCCTATAGGGGGGATTCTTGCAGACAGAACCGAAAGAAAAAAGTTAACTGCTATAACACAAGCAGGAATAACGATATCAATTGTGACTAGTGTCATTTTGTCTCTTTTTGGTGTTTTGAACCTGTGGCATTTGTGTATTCTCGCATTCGCTGCGGGTTGCTTCAGATCTACTCAAGAGTCAGCGCTAGTATCACTTGTAACCAACGTAGTACCTAAAAAAACGCTGCTTAATGCAATAACTTTAAACTCTGCGACAAGGCATGGTTCTAGGGTAATTGGTATGGGGCTATTGCTTATGACTAGAGTACCTCTTGGGGAAGGACTTGATATTACTCAATTCCTACTTGCAAGTAGTCTACTTGGAGCAATTTCTCTGATTTTAATAATCAGAGTTCGGAAAAGATCAACCGGTGAATCTCTTCCCGAGACGGGACTGATCCGCGGAATGCTAGAGGGTGTGAAATTTATTTACACCAAACATGAGGTCGGAATTTTCATAATTTTGGTTGCCTTCCACTGCGCATTAGTTATGTCCTTTGATTCAATTCTCCCTGTTTTAACCAGGGATAGTCTGGGTTCAGGGGACGAATTCTTGCTAGCTCTGCTCGTATTATCTTTTGGTGGCGGAGCCGCAATCGGAACATTTTTATTGGCCGGGGTACGTAATGAAGCTGGTAAAGGTCGCTTACTACTGCTAACGGGAATTGTTAGTTCCCTATCACCAATTGCCCTCGGGCTTTCTTCAGATATATCAATATCTTTTATTGCTAGTTTTTTAATGGGAGCATCACAGTCAACATTCATGGCCCTCACAATTACATATGTTCAACTGGCCACTCCAGACCAATATAGAGGTAGAGTTTCGAGCCTCTACATACTTCATGCCGGAGGAATAATGGCATTCGCCAACCTAGGATACGGGGAACTTGCCGACACTTTCACAGCGCCAATCGTTCTAGTGATAACTGGTGGACTATTTTTGATAGTGTTCTCCTCAATTGGGATATGGGACAAGGTCCTTAGAAAAACCATGGCAGGTAAATATCAAATACTCAATCCAGACCCGAATTGAGGTTTGTGGAAGATAAATCATGCGAATCAGCAAAGCTGTAATACCCGTGGCGGGATTAGGGACTAGGTTTCTTCCAGGTTCCCTATCAATTCCCAAATCAATGATCCCTGTATTCGATAAACCTCCCATCCACTTCTGTGTTGAAGAAGCCTCAAAAGCCGGCATTGATCACATAGTAATAGTTGCCTCTGAAGGTCAAGATGCTGTTCTCAAATACTTTGAAAAAAGACTCGATTTGGAAAAAGCCGCATCCGACAAAAAAGATTTTGAAATGCTCAGCATTTTGCAAGAGATACCAGACCTGGCTGACATAAGTGTAGTAATTCAAAAAAAGCAGCTCGGTCTCGGGCACGCTATATTGCAAGCCCGTAATAGTCTAGGAAATCAGCCTTTCGCAGTACTACTCCCCGATGATCTAATCTTGAGCGATGAGCCAACAATTGGAGCGATGTGTTCGGTATCAGAACAAACTGAAGGCATGGTCGTAGCAATAAGGCAAGTTGGAGAAGAATCGATACCAAATCTAGGAATAGTAGATCTGGGAAAAGATTATGGAAGCACTGTTGAGATCCTTGGAATGACTGAGAAACCTTCCCTGGAATCAGCTCCTTCCGATATGGCCATTATCGGACGCTACATACTCCCTGCTCAAATATTCGAAAATATTCAGAACACTCCGCCCGGGTCACTTGGTGAAATACAACTTACTGATAGTATGACCTCACTCTTAAAAACCACAGATTGCACTGGGTACCGGTTCCCAGGTACGCATTTCGACGTGGGTACTCCATTAGGTATGTTGGAGGCCTCGCTCCACATAGGTATAGCCCGTCACGGTTTTGATTTCAAGCCATCAAATTTTGAGAGGAATGAGGATCACCTATAAAGAGACAAAATTCCTACAACTGCCAACAACCAGAGGATAACGGATGTAATCATGTGGGGATCACGAATTATCGTCTCCTCAGGACGTTCAGCTGCCCCAGGAAATTTTGACAGATAGAGATACCGGAACAAACCGTAGGCGACCAATGGAATTGTAAGCATCATCGCATTATTTTCGGGGAGATTTTCCGCCCAAAACGTATACAGGCAGTAAGATATCAGTGTGGCAGCCAATGTCATAGACAGCAGACTGTCAATAAATCCGAGGTCATATTTTTCTAATGTGCCCCTAAGTTTTGACTCTCCGTAAGGCATACTACTTACACCTAATAACTCTCCTTTACGTTTGGAGAACCCTATAAAAAGGGCACCAAATCCCATACATACGAATAACCATGGAGATATTGGCACTCCTATCACGACACCTCCCGCAATAACTCTGAGCATAAATCCAAGGGCAATACAGAAAACGTCCAAGATGATGAACCGCCGAAACAGAAAAGTGTAACAAAGCATTAAACCAAGGTATATTGCCAGTATTGGAGTCAATTCCCAAACAAATATCCAAGAAGTAAGCAAACTAATGGAAGCAGCGAAAATAGATGAGAATATCGCGAATCGGATACTTAGGGCGCCTGCAGCTACAGGTCGTTTTTTCTTTATCGGGTGTGATCTATCTTCCTGTGCATCAATAACATCATTAACGAGATAGACAGAGGAACTCGCCAAAGTAAAAATCACAAATGAAATAGTGACCTTTATTAGAAAATCAAATGCCTCGGTGTCGCTTCCTAAAGACCAATATTCGTTGAATGAAAATAACAGTGGGAGAAAAATTACAAAATTTTTAATCCACTGTTTAGGTCGGCTCGTAATAAGCAGTTGGAACACCGGCCTTTTTCACCTCTTTGCAAATCAATGGTATTTTACCCACACAAACAGTTTACAAAAAATCTTAGATTATTCGGAGATTAATATGGAAGTGATAGCAAATTACAAATGCGTAACGGGCGAAGGTCCAATCTGGCATTCGCAAGAAAAAAAGCTTTACTGGCTAGATATCCCATCGGGTTTCATTTTCAGATACGACCCCTTTACCAACAAACATGAACAAATCTACAAAGGGCCTCAAATTGGAGGAATAACGATACAGAGTGACGGGAACCTCCTACTATTTATGGAAAAAGGAGCTATTGCCATCTGGGACGGAAATGAGCTTAATTATGTAATAGAAACTCTGGAAGGTGAAGAAACCTCGCGATTCAATGACGTGATCGCTGCTCCCAATGGGAGCGTTTTTTGTGGAACTATGTCCACCACGGAAAACCTTGGAACTCTCTACCGACTGGACCCTGATGGTTCCATCCAACCGGTCATAACCGGAATCGGAATATCAAATGGTCTGGGATTTACAACAGACTGTGAATGGATGTATTACACAGACTCCACTGCTCACACGATATATAAATACCGAATTAATCCAATAAATGGAGAACTATCGGAACGATCAGTTTTTATAACGACTCCAATTAATGAGGGAATACCTGACGGCATGACAGTTGACTCAGAAGACCACGTTTGGTCAGCCCGTTGGGACGGCTGGGCCTTGTACAGATACAGTCCAGACGGGGAGCAGGTGAACAAAATAGATTTCAACACTAAAAAGGTCTCCTGTCCTACGTTCGCTGAGAATCCTTTGAATAAAGAGAGACCTGAAAATTCTTACACTGACATGTACGTGACTACTGCAGGTGGTGACAACCCTTCAGAAAACGGATTGCAAGCTGGAGCTTTGTTCCGATTAAACCCGGGAATCTCCGGAAAACCAGAGTTTAGGTCACAAATTTTTCTATAGCGGATCATTAATTCAATTTGAGATGGTAGAATC
>NZSI01000038.1 GCA_002696685.1 Chloroflexota bacterium
ATGTGGAATGGGGGAGTTCAGAATCTCCTCCTATGGTATTGCTTCATGGTCTGCAGGATTGTGCTAGGAGCTGGGATGTTTTTTCTAGGGCCATGTCTGGGGAGTATCGAGTTNTTTCTCTAGATAGTAGGGGGCATGGATGTAGTGACTTTCCNNTTTNTTCAAGTTTAGGTAGTGGATACAGGTTTGTNGATTATGTTTCTGATATAACAGCACTTATCGATAACCTTGGNTTAGANGAGCCTATTCTAGTAGGACATTCCGCAGGTGGTAGATACGCATTTTCCTATGCATCACTAAATCCTCAAAATGTTAGGGCTTTGGTTGTTGTGGACATTGACCCNGACTCNGTAAATCAATCTTCATCNGGTATGTTTGATCGATATATGAATGAGTCAGATGAATGGCCCTCCTTGGATGAGGTCGTTGAGCGTATTCGGTCAAGACAGCATGCTTCCTCTGAGACTATGCTAAATCATCAAGCTGAAGTTATGACGAAACCTATGGGGAATGAAGGGAGAAGGGTGTGGAGACGTGATAGAAGAGTAATAGAAGATTATGAGAGACCTGATTTGTGGGAAGAATGGGTGTCTATTGCTGTACCTACGGTAATAATAAGGGGAAGGCAAAGCGATCTCTTGACTCACCAGACGGCGGTGAAAATGCGCGAAAAATTATCAGGGTCTCTCTTGGCTGAACTGGAAGGTGGTGGGCATTGGTTTTATCAAGAGTCGCCAGGTGCATTTGAGAGCACGGTCAGATGGTTTCTTTCAACCTTGTAAAATTAGCGACCTATGAAATTAGGAGATCTCTTCTCGACGAAAGACCTGATACCTTCCTTGTGATCATGGCTTCTGCGGGCTAAATCTTGTGCTGGCCCTGCGAGTCTAAGGCTTTCAGATAGATCNGTGTCTAATGATTTGTGGATTAATTTCTTAATCAATGACATCGAATAGGTTGCTCCTTGAGCAATAGTCTGAGCGAAACTCAATGTCGATTCTATTAATTCATCATGTGGGAATGTTTTGCTGACTATACCAAGCCTTTCGGCAGCATCAGCTTCTAGAATATTCCCGGTGTACTGAAGCAAAAATGTATTTCCCAGACCGATCATTCTGGGTAGTTGCCAGCATGATCCATCTGCAGGTATAAGTCCTCGCCGGACAAACATTTCGGAAAACTTCGCCTTTTGCGAGGCAAATCTTATATCGCAGGATAAGGCTATTCCCATTCCTAAACCTATAGCTGCTCCATTGACAGCTGCTATAGATGGCTTCTGAAGGTTGTGTAGCCTCAATGGAAAAGCTCTAACCCCATCAATTTCATCTTGGGGCCTTCTNGCGCGCGCTGACTGTAGGTCCCATTGTTCTTGGAGAACATCCCACGGTGATCTATCCTCTGGAAGGGGCTGGTTGTCTGAGGACTCGTTTTCTCTACCCATACTTTTCACATTTGCCCCGGAGCAAAAAGCTGGATCCATTCCCGTGAGGACCACCACTCTTAGCGCGGGGTCAGATTCAAGGCGATCAAGCTCCTCGTTTAGCTCTCCCATCATTTCTTCACCAATAGCATTTCTGGTCTTGGGATCATTCATTGTCAAAATCATGGCCCCTCCCTCAGTCTCAGAATTTATGAAATTTCCCCGCATCTAATACCTCTTTCTCTACTCCTTCAAGAAGTTACTTGATTAATAGTTATATTTTTTCCAGTTTATCCGTAAAGCATCCAAAAAATTGATTCATTAACATTTTCGATGCTCCCCCAATGATCCTTTGCCCTACTCGAGCTACTATACCGCTAACTCTTGCCTCGCCTTCAACATTCACAGTAGTAACTCCGTTACTTTCGCTGAAATGAAGAACTCCTGTCGCTTTAACGGTACCGCCCGAGCCTTTTCCTTCGACTTCCATCGTGTATTGGTCGGGGAATGAAATGTCTTTTATTGATACTTTTCCAGTGTATTTGCCAGTTACAGACGCCACCTTTACTTTTATTGCAAGAAGATAGGTATTCTCACCTTCAGGATCGAACTTTTCACACCCTGGAATACAGTTGGAAAGGACTTCAGGAGATTGAAGAGCACCCCAAATTTTTTCAATAGGTGCCTCAAATTTATAGGTGCCTTGTACTTTCATTTATTCATTCCTTAAATAGCAAAATAGGGGAGAACCTTGCTAATAACAACAGTATGACTTCTATTGAGACAATATTCTTGCAAGTTCGTCTCTGGAGAAATTTGGTATTTCTCCAGATGTTTCTCCCTGTACCAAATTCAATCCATAACTTTGATCCTGCATGGATCCTATTACTGAGGCTGATATTCCTTCCGAGGCTAGTGCGTCGATAATATTTTGGTCATCTTTCGGATTGGAAGTGATCAGTAGGCTGCCAGAGGCAATTAAACCAAGAGGATCTATGTCTAAAGCTGAGCAGAATTGGCGTGTGACATTATTTATTGAGATGTCTTCCGCTTTGATATTCATTCCAAGGGCAGCAGCTTGTGCCAGTTCCCTCAGTCCTCCAGCTAGTCCTCCTTCTGTGGGATCATGCATTGAAGTCACTCTTCCAGATGCCATTGCAATTTCTGCATCTCGAACGATACTTATNCNTGGGTTATCCAGTAAGTTCTTCCCTTCATCAATGTCTTCACTACTTACCCCACATGATCTTAACTTGGTCTCGCATTCCCAGGCTAGGATTGAGCATCCCTCAATTGCAATGGACTTGGTCAGGATTATGCTGTCACCTGAACGCGCACCAGACGATCTTATTTCTTTACCTTTTTCCACTTCTCCCAACATTACACCCGTTATTAAGGGCCTGGAAAGGTCGTAAGTAATCTCTGTATGTCCTCCTATAATCGTTATATTCAGATTGCTGCAGGCCTCATCAAGTTGGGAAAAAATCTGTTCTATAGCGTTTTCTGATGTACCTTCTGGNAATAGGATTGTTGCCATCATCCATTTGGGCTTGGCGCCCATAACTGCTATGTCGTTTGCGTTAACTTGGACCGCGTACCATCCTATCCTGTTAGTGGCAAAAGTAATNGGGTCTGTTTTAGCAACAAGATAACTTTCTCCCATATCTATCAGAGCAGCGTCTTCTCCTGGAGCGGGGCCGAGAGCGACCCTTGGGTCTCTAGAAGTGAATTTCTGCAAGATTTTAGACAGTTGTTCTATAGGTAATTTTCCTGCTTGCATATCCTCCCTTCTAGTGATTCAGAGATGCTAGCCCTGATATTATATCTTCGACATGATTAAAGCAGTGTTTTTTGACCTATATGGGACCCTAGCAGGGTTTAGTCCCTCCCGATATGAGATTCAGTCGGCTGCCTGCAGGCAGTTCGGTATTACATTAACGGAGCAGGGAACACTTAGAGGTTATGGAGATGCAGATGCCTTTATGACTCGTCAAAATGCCACATTTCCTCTCAGAGATATGGATGGGGAAGAGATTTATGAATTCTTTAAAAAATATGAAAGAAAAGTGATATATGGATCAGGAGTTGACGTTGATCTTGAAACAGCGGGTCAAATATGGAGAGCAGTCAGGGCCATTCCCTATGACATGGTGATACTGGATGATGTAGTGCAAAACTTGGTGAATCTTAAAAATAGAGGTCTCATATTGGGCTTAATATCTAATATGAATAGCCCCGGACAAGAGTTACTAAAAAAATTTGAACTTGAAAAACATATGGATTTTGCGGTCACGTCATACGAGGTCGGCACAGAGAAACCACACCCTAAAATATTTGAGAGGGCACTACGTTTATCAAGGTCAAGCGGTAATGANTCGGTCCACGTGGGAGATCAGATAGGATCGGATGTTGANGGGGCTGAAAGNGCTGGCATATTACCTGTTCTTCTGGACAGAGATAGAAATCATACTTCCTTTAATAGGTTTCATCGGATAGAAAGTATGAATGAACTAGGGTCAGTATTAGATTCAATAGAATAAATATTTGAAGGGTTGTTTTTAGTTGGCAGCCACAGCGTCAAACAGCTGCTCATTCATGGCTGTTTGAAATGCTGATAATTTTTCTACGTCCTCGAGAAGTTTTATTTCCCATTCATCGCCTAGGTCGTCTACCGTGGTTCTCAACTGTTTGTTGCCGATCNTCCACCTATNTCCTAGAAGTTTTGTGAGTGCAGGTCTCATTCCACTGACCTCATATGGNAATTGGAGTGTTATTTTCTCTCCNGTTTTAATTATTGAATCCGCTCCCATATTTTGAGATTTCAGTTTTAACTTTGCTACATAGATAAGATTCGAAGCTTGCCATGGTAGTGGGCCAAATCTATCTCTAAGCTCGTTATTCATTAATTCCAACTCCTCTTCGGTATCTGTTTTAACCAACCTCTGATAGAAGTCAAGTCGCGCCGTTAAATCTGATACATAATTTTGAGGGACTCCGGCGGGAATTCTGAGGTCAACGTGCACTTTATTAGGAATGGTATTTTCGGCTGNTTTTCCTGCTTTTTCTGCCTCTTGTTGTGCGCGTAAATCTTCTACGGCAGTAGCGAGAAGTCGAGTGTATAGATCGAATCCAACTGCATGAATGTGACCACTTTGTTCGGCGCCAAGTATGTTTCCTGCCCCTCTTATTTCTAGGTCTTTCATTGCGATTTTAAATCCTGACCCCAGTTCAGTAGCTGAAAGCATGGCTTTTAACCTGCGTTCAGCCGGCTCCGACAGGCTTTTTGCTCTCGGTATGAGAAGGTATGAATAGCCTCTTCTGGAACTTCGTCCAATCCGTCCTCGGAGTTGATACAGTTGGGCAAGTCCGAAATTATCGGATCTGTTCACTATCAGTGTATTTGCGTTTGGAATATCTAGTCCAGATTCTATTATGGTCGTGCAAATTAATACGTCTGTCTCTCCATTTGTGAATGCCAGCATAGATTTTTCCAGNTCACCCTCAGGCATTTGTCCGTGTGCGATTCCTACACGTACCTCGGGCACAAGTGTCCGGATGTATTCCGACATATACTCAATATTGTAGACACGATTATGAAGGAAATAGACCTGCCCATCTCTGTCCATCTCTCTCAATATTGCTTCTCTTATTAAGTCATCACTAAATTCGGAGACGTAGGTTTTAATCGGTAGTCTTTCTTCAGGCGCTGTTTCAATAGTACTCATGTCTCTCACGCCNGCTAANGACATGTGAAGAGTTCGTGGTATTGGCGTCGCGGTTAGAGTCAGAACATCAACCTCACTCCTCATTTGTTTGAGCCGTTCCTTATGAGCCACTCCAAATCGNTGCTCTTCGTCGATGATTATCAAGCCCAATTCTTTAAAGTTAACATCCCTTTGNACCAGTCTATGTGTACCTATACAAATGTCTATCTCTCCACTTTTTAGATCTCCGACGATTCTTTTTTGTTCTGCAGTGGATCTAAATCGGCTTAGGACTTCGACATTAACTGGGAAAGCACTGGTCCTATTTGAAAATGTCTCAAAATGTTGTTGGGCTAGTACTGTCGTAGGAACTAGAACTGCTACCTGTTTGCCTTCCATTACTGCTTTGAAGGCTGCTCTCAGAGCTATTTCGGTTTTACCATAACCGACATCTCCACAAACAAGGCGGTCCATAGGGTGCTTGGATTCCATATCATCCTTGATTTCTGAAAGGGTAGANATTTGGTCTTCAGTTTCCTCATATGGAAATGATTCTTCCAGTTCATGCTGCCACCTGGTGTCAGGCCCCATCGCATATCCTTCGACTAGCTCACGTTCCGCATATAATGCGAGGAGATCTGCTGCCATTTCACGTGTGGATCTTTCCACTCGTTCCTTTACCCTGCTCCATTCTTGGGTCCCAAGTCGTGTGAGGGAGGGAGACCGTTCCATAGGAGCGACATATGGNGCTACTCTATCCAGGTGCTCCAGTGGCACATAAAGCCTATCTCCTTGGGAGTATTCCAGTATCAAATATTCCGGATTGTCAGGGTCTTCCTTTTTCTTCTCGTCTGATCCTTTTCTTCCTGTACCCATAAAACGGGCTATTCCGTGTTCAACATGTACGACATAGTCGCCCGTGGAAATTTCTTCAAAAAATGCTTCTCTTTGTGAATTATGTCGGCGTGCGGACCTTCTACGTTTAGTCATTCCAAAAATTTCAGTGTCACCAAGAACCATGAGTCTGTTTCCTCTNTGGTTAAGAACGAAACCTTCTCCTATGTTCTCTCTCCCTGGTTTTAACATGGTTATCGTTCCGGATTCGGGTAATTTAGGAATGTCAGTAGGGAAAGAAGCGGTGAGATTTTGCTCAGAAAATAGTTCTTTAAGTCTTGCCGTATGGGAGGTAGAGGCGATCACACGTCCGCCTGAGGTTGAAAACTCTCCCATGTCGTCCGCCATTTTTGTAACATCTCCCATGTATCGTGGGGGAGAGCTGAATGGTAGTACATGTATATCTTGAATGACGAGATCGTCTGACCCCCATGGCATTAATACAAGTTTATTTTTATGTTTCTCAAGACGACTTTCCATTTCTCGCCATAGTGTGTGGTTGGAAGGAAAGTTGAATGGTAACTCTCCTCTTTCCTCNTTAACTGTCCGGAGTTGGGATATCCGCTCTTCAATGTCAAAGACACTTGAAGCCACATCAACTGGTCTGTATGTTGCGATAATCCCATCTTCGGGGAAATAATCTAATAGGTTGCCTTGGTTAAAGAATCCAGAATAAAGACTCAGATCTTCAATTCCATTACCTTCTAGTAATAAGTCGATTTCACCATTAATACGTTTCGTTTCTTCTGGAGTGCAATTAGAGAGATCAACTCTTCCCAACATACGATCCATTGAGGCACCGTCTAGGAATATAGGAAGAGTTTCTTGTGCAGCAATAAGTTCGATTGTCTGAACTTCTTTAATAGCCCGTTGAGTTTGTGGGTCGAATGTTCTAATACTATCGATTTGGTCGCCCCATAACTCTATTCTGTAAGGCAGCGAGGAGGTTACAGGAAAGACGTCTATGATTCCGCCTCTTCTGCTAGCCTGCCCTGGGGTGCTTACTGTAGCTTCGAACTGATACCCCATCTGGTCCCATTTACTTGATATATCGTTAAGTGAGATTTCATCGCCCACCGAGAGATTGTGCTGGGTTTTTTCCATAACTTGGCGGTCTATAGTGGTTTGGCACATCGCGCTGGCAGAGGTGATTAATAAAGGCGCCTTTTCACCTGGTTTAATTAATTTTGCTAGCGCCGATATTCTCTGGTGAGAAGTTTCATTGTCAGTAGCAGTTCTCTCAAACGGGAGACTNTCACTCTCCCCAAATCTTATTGGCTCTCCGTGTCCTTCAGTCCATGCAGAAATACGTTCAGTTAGTCGCAGTGATTGTTCGGTGGTGGGACATATAATTAGCATTGGCGTCATTAGATCTTGCCAGAGTGTGGAAAGAAGNAACGGCACTCCTTCGTCAATTATTTGGGCTCGAATGAGATTTTGCTTATTCCGTAAAGAGTCGGCAACCTGTTTATAGGCAGGCACTTGCTCTAGAAGTTCTGTTAAACCGTAAATCCCCAAAGGTTTCACCGCTAATTTCTTTACCTTATGTCCTCATACACTACAAAAGGCCGGACCCTAATTTAGGGACCAGCCGGAGTATTCAGTTTAGCACCGAATAATATTCAGGTCAGAAAAATTGATCGAATTCTTGTTGCTAGTTAATGATTTCTATCAATTTCTCTTCTATTTCATCAAAAGTAGTAAAACCTTCGAAGTGGTACGAAATAAGCCCATCTGAGTCAATCATGAACGTCCAGGGCTCGCTTGGAAGATTCCATTTTAGGACCTCAGGGGAAATAACCCCTTGAGATATATCACCTTGGATTTCATTGGGGTTGTCATAGACTTCAACATGTATGAAATTTGCTTTTTTACGGTAATTAAATTCTAACTCTGACAAAACTTCTAATTGTGGACCACAGGTGGATGTTCTACAGAATGCNGGTGTCGCAAAAACAACGATTGTGGGCAAGTCGGAAGTTATGGCCTCATGTAAAGAAGTTTTGTAAAGGAGAATATTGGGTTTAGGATCGGATGTTATAGAATAAAGTTCAGAAAANTTTTTCGCGGTTTTCGTTAATGACATTGGAGCTCTGCTGCCAGGGTCGGGTACCAATGATTTCACTTTGACGTTTAAGCCGGCGGAGGCCTCAAATTCCTTATTAGGCTCTGTGGTTGATGCCAGTATTCCCCATCTGCCCTCCTTATGGAATTGGACGGTTGCCGTATAAATTCCTTGGCCGGTCGGCCATGATCTATAGATGGGGATTAAAGTTTCGACTGGATCATCTGGACTGGGACCATCCAAGTGGTAAGTCTTCACTATGAGCGGTTTGTTCTTTAGGGGTCCTACGCCAGATTCGATCACGCCAAATGCTAATCTGTTGGTTCCTACCGAGAGATCTGTTACAGCAAAGGCTAGTCTAAATTGACTCGACTCGGATCTGGGAATTTCCGCCAATTTAGGGTTAGTTTGTGAGCAAGAGAGCACCACGAAAATCATAGAACATAGAATTGGGGTCAAGAAACTAATTTTGTAAGTCAAGTATCCAATTTCACAAGTATTTTTATATTGCCGTAACTCACTACTGCTAACCAAAACATTTGTCTGTTAAGGGAGAGTGTAAGCGTAATCTATTGGTCCAGCCTCTGCTCTGTAGGGGAGCCTTATAGTTTAGCTGGTTTTTTTGCTAAGCTAAATAGAACAAATGCAAGTATATAAGCCGATAGTGCGAAAACAAAAAGCGATCTATACCCGCCTGTCGCCTTATACAAATATGCCCCAGCAGTTGGCCCTATTCCTAGTCCACCAATTTGGAAAGGTCCCATAATTCCTGAAATCGATCCGAATGAACTTCGCCCATAATAGTTGGCTATCATCATACCGCCTAGGACATTCAAACCTCCTGAAGCTGCGCCCCAGAAGATAACGCAGAAAAAACCTGCCATTCCACCNTCAATGAGTAGAAAGAAAGCGGTGATGGTTATGCATATAGGCATTGCGGAAAGAACAAGTCTTCGAGGTGAGTATCTATCTGACATAAATCCCCACAATGGATTTGAAAATGCATTCATTAGGGAACTTATACTCCAGGCTAGTGCCGACGTGGATAGAGATAATCCCGATTCCTTAAGATAAGGCACGAATTGAAAACCTATCGTTCCTGAGGTCATGATGACTAGAAATTCCGCCGCGATCACAAACCACAACGTTGACGACCGAATTGCCTCACTTGTAGTCCAACTCAATTCACCAGATTGATCCTCCACAGGACCCGAGCCAGATTTTTTTGATATATGCTGATAACTAGCCTTTGATCCTATGTCCCCATCTGGTTGTAGTCCGATATCTTCTGGTTTTCTCCTCATAAAAATCAGTAGAGGTATGGCCAATAATATCGAGTATGCCCCTAATAATCTGTATGCTGTTCTCCAACTAGACCACAGGGCGATTAGGGCTATTAGTTGTATATTAATGGCCCCAAAACATGGTCGTGCCATTGAAACTATGCCTAAGGCTAGATTTCTTTTCCTATGGAAAAAATTTACAGCTACTGTGCGAGGAACAACTCCTATCAGGGCTGGGTTACCTAGTCCTCTCGCCATTATATAGGCGGCATAGAAGTGCCAAACTGCGCTCATCCCTCCAATCCATAAGAAACAAACACCTGTGATAATCGATGCACCTGGCATTATCCATCTTGGGCCGTGCCGGTCGACCAGCTTTCCAAATATTGGAGTGAGAAAACCCGCTGTCCAGGTTCCAATGGTTACTCCGATAGCTATTGTGCTTCTATCCCATCCAGTGTCTTCAAAAATTAAGGTTTGGATTCCAGCTATTGTTACTTGCGCAGACCCGGTGGCACCGTACGTTCCAAGTGCTGCTATGATCAGTATGACCCACCCGTAGAAAATCGGGGTTCTAGGAGTCCAATTTATAGCCCTTNGAATAAATTGCATTCCGCGATTCTAACACTGCATCTTATTTGTGTTCCTATGAACTGCCGCCGCTATATGGCTACTATATAATTCCGCCCGTTGGACGTTGATTCAAGTTTGATGAAGAGGAAGTTTTGAAAATCACAGATATTAAAATCGATGTTGTGAAACGGAAGTTGCCAGATACTGGTTTGAGCTCGGATCTGGGAAGATTTTTTGGCGAGGTTGAGCAAGGTGTTTTGCGCATANTCACAGACGAGGGTATTGAAGGAAATTGTTTTGTTGGAGAGTTCAGAAATGGTGCTGAAAGTCTTTACAAACCTATTCTCAAAGTTTTGAAGACTGAACTCATCGGCCGTGACCCCTCCGAAAGAGAATTTCTTTGGAACCGTCTACGACTTTTGACTTCCAGGCGTGGAATGAACATGTCGGCATGGGCACCCGTGGATGTGGCTCTGTGGGATATTCAAGGTAAGGCTGCAAAAATGCCGGTATTTAAATTACTAGGCACCCAAAGATATGAGATAGAGCCTTATGCAACATATCCACCTCGGCATACTTCATATAAGGGCTATGTAGAAGAAGCTAAAGAAATAGTCACAGACGGGTTTAAAGCGTACAAAATTCATCCAGGAGCTATGAANACTACGGATACAATTCAGATGGTCAATAAAGTGCGTGAAGCGGTTGGAGATGAAGTAGAGTTGATGCTTGATCCCAATTGTGGTTATGATTTTAGGAAAGCATTTGATATTGGGAAAGAGCTGGATGCGAACGGCTTCTATTGGTTTGAGGATCCAGTTCCCTTTTATGATTTAGATGCAATAACTGAACTATCGTCCCGGTTAGATGTGCCTCTTTGCATGAGCGANCAAGCAGATAATCAGTTTTTTAATGGAGCAACTATTCTGAGGTGTCAATCTAATCGACTACTACGTGGCACGGCGGCGAAGTTAGGAATAACAGGATTGAAAAAACTTTGTTCAATGGCGGAAGGATTTGGTTACAACTGCGAAATTGGAACGGCTGGAAACTCATTACTAAATATAGCAAATCTTCACGTTATATTCTCAGTAACTAACTGTGCGTATTTTGAATGGTGGCAGCCGACAGAAGCCCATCGGTTTGGTCTGATTGAAGATATATCGCGCAATGAAAGGGGCATGATTGAAGCTCCCACCAAGCCTGGATTGGGTTATGAATTAGACTGGGATTTCCTGAATGCTCACAAAATAGGTACATTGGAGTGATACGACTTTCATAATTACTAGAGTGAAGAAATGGGGTTGGTTAATTGCACGTTGGCACACAATTTAAAGCAAGAAACGATGATGACTATAGGGTTTTTGCTCAACTTGGTGTAAACCACATATGTGGATATCCACCTGGTCAACCCAAAGACTGGACCGTTAATAATTTGGCAAATTACANAGACCAGGTGGAGTCATTTGGGTTGCATCTTGATTTTATTCCTCTACCGCTCAACTCTGATGAGATTTCACAAGCTGAAAATCCCAATATTATGCTTGGGCGGACTCCTGAAAGGGATAAAGAAATTGAGCTTATCCAAACGATTATTCGGAATTGTTCTGAAGCTGGTATTCCCGCGGTGAAATACAATCTCACACTTCTGGGAGTTGTAAGTACCGAGCGTGAATCATGGCGTGGAGGATCAAATAGTAGGGCATTCCGATATTCAAACGCTGTAGAGGAACCTTCTTTAACTATTTCCGGACCCACGAGTGCCGAGATGATGTGGGAGAGAATAGATTATTTTATCCAACAGGTGGTTCCTGTTGCTGATGAAAATAGGGTACGTATGGCTCTTCATCCTCATGATCCTGGCATGCCGGTGCCCAAAGGATTTAGGGGAGTTGACAGGGTTTTAGGTAGTGTGGAGGGTCTTAAAAAATTTGTAGACTTACATCCGAGTCCGTTTCACGGCCTAAACTTCTGCCAGGGTACAGTAGCGGAGATGTTGGAGAAGCCTGGGGAAGAGATATTTGATGTAATTCGATATTTTGGTGAGCGTGACAAGATTTTCAACGTCCATTTCAGAAACATACATGGTGGATTTTTGGACTTCGTTGAAACCTACATTGATGATGGTGATGTCGATATGCGCAGATGCGTTGAAGTTTATAAGGAGATTGGTTATCCATATATGCTAATGCCTGACCATGTTCCTTACATGTCTGGAGAAAACTCTGACATGGTTGGGTTTTCATACACTTATGGATATATAAAAGGGTTGATAGACTCTATATCCANATGACTATAAACCAGTTAATCCAATAGGTACTCGTTGACAGCAACACCGAATCCGGGTCGGTCATTCGGCTCTATATATCCATGTTCACTTTGAGGTTCTCCTGCCCATAATTCATCCTTACATGCGCCTTTCACTCCTGGAAGGACCTCTGCAAGATCCTGACACTCCGACGAGACTATAAGATGCAGCCCCCAGACTTCGCCGCCCCTGTGTGGTATCACGGGAATACCAAATTTTTCCGCTATTTTTATTATTCGCAATCCTGCAGTGATTCCTCCACACCAAGTAATGTCGGGTTGCCAAATATCTAATGCTCCCGAGNGAGCTATCTCCATGAACCCATGATGGGTGAATTCGTGTTCACCTCCTGCTATCAAGGTTGGTCTCACTTCTTTCCGGATATTTGCCTGTCCGACAAGGTCGTCTGGCGTTAGGACATCTTCAAACCAATGGATANCATAAGGAGATAATATCTTGCTCATTTCCAGAGTGATATCTCGATCCCAGGACATATAGGTATCGATCATGATTAAGGCTTTTTCACCCAGTGTTGACCTAGCCTTTTCAGCGCTGTTAATCGCTTTCTGATAGTCACTTTCATCATTCCAACGATGGGGAAACTTGTGGGCTGTGAACCCAGAATCACCATACCATTCGATATCAGTTCCTGTCGCGTAAGTTCGGACTTGTTGTTTTGACCGGGTACCGATTAGTTTATATACAGGGATATTTTCTGATTTAGCGACCAAATCCCATAAAGCGAGATCTACGCCACTAAGAGCCATAATTGCAATTCCTTTCCTTCCGTAGGGAAGACACTGCTGGTAAAGATCATCCCAAATGGTTGCTATATCACGAGTTTCATTTATCTCTTTTAGACACAAGATTTCAGAAAAATGTTTGTTGACAACTTCTACGGCGGCAAGCCCCCCTCCACCATANCCATANCCCGTCATTCCTATGTCGGTTTCAATTTTTACCACGATTTGCCAAAAATGAGTTCGCCAAGAAGGAGCGANGTTTTTATAAGATGGATAAAAGGCTTTTACTGAAGTTATTTTCATTTTTCTTATACCTTAGTAAGGACCTACATTTATCATAGGTGTCTGCNTATCACGTAATAGATATGAATAAATCGCAGGCAAATGGTACATGTTGAATTGAGTATTCAGTAACGATTGAATATTAGTTGTGATAACTTCACTGAAGTTTATTGTAGTTTTGTTGCGGAAAAAACTTCAAATAAGGAATGACATGGCGTTAGAAACAGTCCTAGTAGAACAAAGAGGTCGGGTGGGTTTAATCACCCTGAATCGTCCGGATCAAATGAATGCGTTTAACGAATCGATGAATCTGGAACTTCGTGAGCAAATAGAAGAATTTAACCAGAATGACACTGTGGGTGCGATTCTTATAACAGGGTCTGGCAGAGCATTTAGTGCAGGTGCAGATATTGGAGGTTTTGAGGCAACGGTAAGAGGTGAAAAGAGAGTTGCGATTGATCCAGTATCTCAATTTCCCAAATGGCCAGTATTTATTAAAGAATCTAAGCCTGTGGTATGTGCAATAAACGGATACGCCATAGGCATGGGCATAACTTTGCCTCTGGGCTGCGACATAATAGTGATGGCGCAAAGTGCAAAGATTTCCTTTAGATTTGCTTATATAGGGCTTACTCCCGAGTACGGTAGCTCTCATCTCCTAACCCAGACAGTTGGTATAGGGAAAGCCATGGAGTTTATGCTAACGGGTAGATTCATTGAAGCTGATGAAGCCCTAGAAACAAATCTCGTAAACCACGTTTATCCTGATGATGAACTTGTTGCAAAAGCCATAGATTTATGCAATTTGATCGCCTTTAATCCCTCTTGGCAATTAGCACAAATCAAAGGAATGATGAGGGATCATCAGTTTTTGGACGATATCGATAAAGTTATGGAAATTGAGAGCGACTTGTTTTCACAGTCTCAACAGACAGACTCACACAGAGAATTCCTTTTATCTTTTAGAGAAAAGCGAAAACCGAACTATCATAAAAATGGTTCTTAATGTAGGCAGCAATAGCAATGCCAAATAAAGTGAAAAATGACCCCGTTATNGGAATAACTTGTTCCTCAACGGCCCGTGCAAAACCATACTCTTCAATAGTCGAAAGATTTGGTGGCAAAGTTAAATATTTAATTCCTGGAAAGAAAGAAACTTGGGAAGACGATGTTTCAGAAATTGATGGNTTGCTTCTTTCAGGTGGTCTTGATGTTCATCCAGACTGGTATGGTCAAAAACCCCAGCCTGGTCGTATCTACAGTAAGAAACGAGACGAGTTTGAAATAAACTTGGTTAAGGCTTCACTTAATGTAGATATTCCTGTGTTGGCGATTTGCAGGGGAATTCAGCTACTAAATGTTGCTATGGGTGGATCAATAGTACAATCTCTGACAGACCATGACTCGGTTGACCCAGAAGATTCTAGTGAGACTGATAGAGGATCTAGCTTTCATCGCATATTTATATCCCCAGGATGTCGACTCGCATCGACTGTGGGGTCGGGCGGATTTGTTCGAGTAAATAGCAGGCATCATCAGGGCCTCAAGGAAGCACAAAAATCTGATGATCTTATGGCTTCAGCTTGGTCACTGGAAGATGGCGTGATAGAGGCGCTGGAAAGCCCTGTTCATGATTGGGTTTTGGGAGTCCAATTTCATCCCGAAAGAAGAGGAGAACTACCNCCTCATTTCGATAGGTTGTTTGAAACCCTAGTATATAAGGCTAAATCCACAATATAGAGGGTTTTTTNCCACCTTAAAACACTACCTTTTGTGGTATAATTGCACACGCGATAGAGACTGGTATTCCTTTACTTTAATGATTGATTTGAAGCGTCAATAATTGCCATCTTATACGTCAGTTAGTAACCCCATGCAAGTCGCATTTTTATCTGACAGGGATGCGTCGTTTTGCGGTACCTGCTTTGATGTCTCTGTAAAGTTGGATCAGAGGAGAATCACATGACTTCCAATAAGACGGATTTTGGTTTTATAAAATCCACCCAAATCGTCGAAGAGATGCGTTCATCATATCTTGATTACGCGATGAGTGTGATCGTGTCTAGAGCGCTTCCGGACGCGAGGGACGGGCTTAAACCTGTCCAAAGGCGCATCTTGTTTGCAATGCATGATTTGGGAATGAGGCCTAATTCGGGTTATAAGAAGAGTGCGAGGCTTGTTGGTGAGGTTCTGGGTAAGTGGCATCCACACGGTGATTCAGCTGTTTACGATGCAATGGTGAGGCTTGCTCAAGATTTTACTGTCAGGATGCCGCTGGTNGATGGACAGGGTAANTTTGGGAGCGTAGACAACGATCCTCCAGCCGCAATGAGATATACAGAAGCNCGGCTCAGCANGGTCGCAGAGGAAATGCTTGTTAANCTCGATCAAGAGACNGTTGATTGGACTTTAAACTTTGACGATACTCTGCGNGAACCANCNGTNNTACCTGCCCGGCTNCCTGCTCTTCTCGTNAACGGNGCNTCTGGAATTGCAGTTGGCATGGCAACGAATATTCCTCCCCANAATNTNCGAGAGGTTTGTAANGCTGTTAATGCTCTCATTGATAACCCGGATGCCACATCCGAAGANCTGATGAAANATGTNAGGGCTCCNGANTTTCCAACTGGCGGGACAATTATGGGAACTCANGGAGTAAGAGATGCCTACACCACAGGTAAGGGTCAAATAATTGTTCGTGCGGTCGCCGAAGTTGAAGAGATGGGTCGTTCCCGAAACAGGTTCCAAATAGTTGTTACTGAACTTCCCTACCAGGTGAACAAAGCGGCTCTGGTNGAAAANACTGCTGCTCTAGTCAAATCTCGAAGAATTGACGGAATTTCCGAGATAAGGGACGAGTCTGACAGGGATGGTATGAGGATTGTTTATGAACTTAGGGGAGGCGTTCAACCACAGGTTGTGTTGAACAATCTTTACAAACACACCTCTCTTCAATCGTCGTTCTCTGCAAACATGCTCGCCCTAATAGATGGCAGCCCCAAGGTGATTACCCTAAAGACGGCAGTGCAACAATTCGTTAAGTTTCGGCAAGAGGTCGTACGGAGGAGGGCGGAATTTGAACTTCGCAAAGCTCAGGAAAGAGCCCACATACTAGCTGGATTGCGAATTGCGATTAGTAATCTTGATGAGGTAATAGCGTTAATTAGAAACTCAGATGATGTTGAATCGGCTCGCAATGGGCTGATGTCAAGGTTTACTTTGGATCAACCTCAGGCTCAGGCTATTCTTGACATGCAGCTAAGAAGACTGGCAGCCCTTGAGAGAGAAAAAATTGAGAAAGAGTATCAAGACTTACAGGACACCATAAAAGGCTTGGAGGCCCTGCTAGGGGATGAAGGAAAAATCCTTAGTGTTGTCAAAGAAGAAACTGAAGAGTTGAAATCTCGCCAGGGAGACAAACGCCGTACCAAGATTAGCCATGATGCCTACGATCTAAGTCGCGAGGAACTTGAAGCTCATGAACAGATCGTTATTACATATAGCCAAGGAGGCTACGTAAAGAGAATACCTTCCGATACTTTTCGAAGGCAACATAGAGGGGGTAAAGGTGTTTCAGGTATGAACACCCGGGACGGAGATCCAATAAAGGATCTTCTCGTAGTTGATAGTCATGACACGCTGATGTTTTTTACCAATAAAGGCAGAGTGCTTTCTGTCATCGGGTATGAGTTGAGAGCTGACGTGAGTAGGAATACGCGGGGAGTACCTGTGCCAAACATAGTGAACGTTTGGGATACAGAAAACATAAGTGCATTAATAGCAGTAGGGAAAAAACAATATAAGGATTATCAATATCTGGTGTTGGGTACCCGTAAAGGCCGTGTCAAGAGAATAAAACTTGAAGATGTTGAGAGGATACGACCTTCGGGATTGATAATTATGAACCTCAAGGATGATGATGAGGTTGTTTCGGTCAAATTGGCGAAAGATGAAGACGATATAATTTTTGTTTCTGAACAAGGTATGGGAATTCGTTTCTCTGTTGATGATTTACCTGTGAGACGTCGAACTGCTGGGGGTGTTAAGGGTATGTCGCTTCGCACGGGTGATCGTGTGGTTGCCATGGATGTTGGTAATGATGAAAGCATGTTGCTGCTAATAAGTAAGTTAGGGAGAGGAAAAGTGAATCCGCTATCGGAGTATCGACGCCAGGGTCGGGGAGGATTGGGTCTTAGAGCATTCAAAATGACGAGATACTCGGGTCTAATTGCAGATGCTCAGATAGTGGCTGAATCTACAGAAGTGTATGTGGTATCAGAAAAGGCACAGATAATGAGAACAAGTTTGAGTGAGATCAAAACCCTTAGAGGACGTATCACACAAGGTGTCACGATATTTAAACCAAGGCCAGGAGATTCTGTTTCATCAATAGCATGTGTAAGCGAATTTCAATTGAGAGAGGAATCTGAGAAAGAGGAATCTGAAAAAGCTAGTCCCAAAGCCAAGAAAAAATCTAACGGTAAAAAGCCGTGAAGAAATTTGAAAATTTTATAGTCAGTTAATTGTTTTGTGGGCAGCGTCTTGTCAAAACATGTGGCAGGGCAGGTGAAGGGGTGCAACTTTATCCAAAGGGGCACCCCGGATGACTTGATATCATCAGAGTTTAATTCCATTTCTAAGCGCTGCGAATATATATGTAGTTGCCCAGCTTCTATGAGGGGCCCATCTTTCTGAAAAATCTAAGACTTCCTCGCTTGTCATCTTTTTGCTGGTAATAAGGTGCTCACTCAGAATTTTTTGTAAAGCTAAATCTCCAGAGGGGAACCCATCCGAAAAACCAAGAGATCTTATCAGTAACCATTGGGTTGTCCATGGACCTACACCACGAAAAGAAATGAAAGTTTCAGTAGCTTCCTCAATGGTCATCTTTCTAGTTGTCTCCAGGTCGATTTTCCCGCTTGCTTCCTTTTCGGAGATGCTGTGAATATATTCTGCTTTTCGTCTACTAAATTTGTTTTTGACTAATTCTTCCACTCCTATCTCCGCTATAGACTGTGGAGTAGGGAATGAGTAGAAGGTCTGTCCGTAAATGTCGGTGGCATCTCCATATAACTCAATTATTAAAGAGCGAAGCATTGAGGCCACGCTTGTGCTTATTTGTTGACCGATAATTGCTGTGATTAATCCTTCGTATACACTCAGCGTTTGCGGAATGCGTAGTCCTTTAAAGTGACTTACCAGTGGTTTCAAAATATCGTCTGAGGCTGAAAATTCATAGAATTCCGAAGGGTTCTGATCTGCACCTATAATTCTCAATATATGTGAGCGTGCAAGATTTTCTGCTTGGATATCATTTTTTTGACTTTCTATGGTTATATCTATAGAGCATTTATCTCGTGACACAGCTGAGGCGAGAATCGGCCCTGAAGGGGTGTCAATGGCGCGTTTGTAGACTTGATCGTGATAGATGTCAGTTGCGTATTTGCCACGGTAAAACGAAGCAAATTCACATGTTTTGTTGAGGTCGAATGAATCTTTGGGGAATATTCGCCTGGTGCTGCTAATGATGGCGCACTTTAAAAAACAGCAATAGGATTTGCTGGTGAACCTGTTCCACCTTCAACATAAAGCGGATTGATTGTTAACATAAATTCGTATCTTTTCTCTTCAAGGCAAACATTTGCCAAGGGCTCTAGTAGTGAGTTGTCAACAAGGGCTACACCGTATGCGAATATCACTCCGTGAACTGACCACGGCACGTCATATTCATTAGGCGCAGCATCCATCATATCCCAACCCAATATTGAGATGTCATGGTCTTTAACAAACGGTAAGCATGAAGCATGCAGGCCCGGCCTTCCTTGTGGGGTTCCCCATCTATCGTCATTGTCAGTGGCGTATTTTTCCCTTCCACTATAGACAAAAACAGCATCTCCGGGCCGAATATTGACACCTTGGGATTTAGCCACATCTTCAAGCTCCCANCCGTGAACTGGATGATCTATCGTTACGTACGGTTCATTTCTAAAGAGGGGTACGTCTAGCAATATACCCCGGGTGAGTATGCCGTCTTTCCACTCCTCGACGGTTCCATAAGTGGCTCCTCCAAATTTGATGACCTCTTCGGGATTCTTTCCATCCCACATTCCATCCTTATTCCAAACATGACATAACGCGTCTATATGTGTCGTGGCTGTCCCGTGGTAAAACACCCCGTAATAGTCCATAGCAGCGCCGCCTTCAAAGGGACGGGCTTCTTTGTGCATGTAATGATGAGCTGGCCTAGGATTATCTCCTGCCGGGGAAACAGGCAGCGGGCGACTCAAAGATACTGTACGCCCCTTTACTACCAGACCAACGGCCTCTAGGCGTTTTTGGTCAGTAATGAGGTTGAGAGCTCCAGCGCCCCCATTTTCTCCCCATCGTCCCCAGTTGGTGTCTTTGAGATATCCGTCAACCTCTTTTTTGGTGGGTATGTTCCTATTGGCCATCTCACATTACCTCCGCAACTTATTTCTCAGTGACTTTTTAAGGAAACTACCTGTTATCCTGAATTAGTCTGAGAACTATAAAACCTTGATAACAGAAATTTTAATTGTCTGTGTAGCCTACTTTAAATTTATTTACCTGATATTGTTACGCCAGCCATATCTTCCATGAAATTAGCAATTGCTGAGTGATCAAGGTTACCTTTTCCATCATTCATAAGGGACCCTATAATCTGCTGGCATAGGCTTGTGACCAACAGAGGGACACCAACTTCTTTTCCTGTCAATATCGCGTTGTGGAGGTCTTTTTGGTGGAGAACGACGCGGAACCCAGGATCAAAATTCCCTTCAATCATCATGGGACCTTTGGTATTCATTACATTACTTCCTGCAAGACCACCCTTGATAGCATCAAATACTACTTGGGGATCGATACCAGACTTACGTGCTAATACCATAGCTTCACCAAGTGCTGCGATATTGCCGGCCACTATGATCTGATTGGCAAGCTTAGTAGTATTTCCCGCTCCGTAAGGCCCGCAGAGTACTATACTGCCGGACATCGCTGACATGATGTCAAAGTTTGCATCGAATATGTCCTTCTTCCCACCTACCATGACTGCGAGCGTTCCATCTATTGCTCCCGTTTCTCCACCGCTCACAGGAGCATCGAGGAAATTCACCCCCGCTTCCTCGCACGCTGCCGCTATCTTCTGAGATGAGGCAGGTGCTATGGAACTCATATCTATGACTGTATCGCCCTCCGATGCACCTTCTAACACGCCACCTGGACCCAGGATAGCGGCCTCTGATTGGGGGGAATCAGGCACCATAGTAATGACTATTGGATTATTTGATGCTACTTCTGCTGCTGATGATGCAGCGATCGCACCATCTGTTGCCAATTCTTCAACTGATTCCGCCACAATATCGTANACNGTGACGCTGTAGTCTGCTTTCATAAGGTTACGGACCATTGGCTTTCCCATGATTCCTAGACCTACAAAACCTATTTCTCCTCTTGCCATCTCTAAATTCTCCTCAGATAAATTTCTAATTTTTTGCTCAAACACAAAGATGTGNACGTATTCGTATGTAATTAGATCACTTGCATGTATCGTAAATTATAGGCGTGAGTTAAATATGGTCAAGAAATGATGCTATGTAGGTAATAACTAATGAAGGAAAAAGACCTCTGATATCATGAGCATCCAACAAATCCTAATGGGTAGTGTTGTAGTAAGTTGTTAAAATATATAGCTAATAATTTAAGGAGGTGATGTAGTGGTGGAGCTCACATCAGAACAAATTAAGTCGGTTGGCGAAATGCAGACCTGTGCAGTTTCCAACGCAATTGAGGGCTTGAATATTCGGTCTCGTACAGAAGGTTTTATGGGACCAAACATCAAGAGCATGTTCCCGAATATGGGAACTATGGTTGGTCACGCTGTAACAGCAGTTATCAAGGCCTCTACCCCGCCTTCGGACAACATGAATTTTTCACGTGTAACCTGGGTGGATGAGATCCTAAAAATTCCAGGTCCTCGAGTTATCGTCATGAAGGATTTGGATCATCCAAATGTGATTGGATCTTTCTGGGGTGAAGTGCAGAGTGCGATACATAGCTCACTTGANTGTGTGGGNGTGGTGACTGATGGAGGAGTAAGAGATCTAGATGAAATGCAGAAATGGGGATTTAATGCTTTCGCTACAACTGAGCTTGTTTCAAGAGCCAATGTACATTTAGTGGAGGCCAATATTCCCGTGGAAATAGGGGGGGTTGTTGTAAATCCTGGAGACCTACTCTTAGGAGATAAACACGGTGTTATAAGTATTCCGGGTGAAATCGTCGAGGACTTGCCGGCTGCAATAGCCAAGGTGGAGGAAGGAGAGAAAGAAATAATAGATGTTTGCAGGGCACAAGATTTTTCTCCAGAGAAACTTAAAGATATTCTTCGCCAACGCTATGGTGGATAGCTGAGATCAATTTTAGTCTGAAAGGTAGTTATATTTATGGTGAATCCTAAAGTAGTTTTTCTTACGGGTCTTAATCAGGCCATCATAGATGAAGTTGTTTCATATGTACCAGAAGGGTTTGACTTGACAGTTTTTGGCAAACTATCTCCTGAGCAAGAACAAATTGAGGCTATAAAAGATGCTGACTTTCTATTGTGTTATGGAATGGAGCCAACTGATTCTGTGGTCCGTAGCGCTCAGGAATGTAAACTAGTTCAATTATTGGCTGCTGGCTATGACCGCATGAACCTAAAATTGCTTCAAGACCTAGAGATTCCTCTCGCTAACAATGGTGGAGCAAACTCTTGGGCAGTCTCTGACCATGCTGTTTTACTTATGTTGACTTTGTATAAGCAATTGCTTGCAGCNNACACAGCTACAAAATCGGGGGAATGGAGCCAACCTATCACAGGACAAAATACTTTTGAGATGGCTGGTAAAACAGTTGGTATTTTAGGTATTGGGAACATTGGAAAACAAGTGGCTCGTAGGGTCCAGGCTTTCGATGCTAAAGTCCAGTATTTTGATATATATCCTATGGACGACAAGACAAATGAGTCATTGGACGTAAAGTTAGTGTCTCTAGATCAGCTGTTTAAGAGCTCAGATATTATTTCTTGTCACACGCCGTTGACGAAAGAGACACACCATATAGTTAATTTGGAAAGGCTGGAACTTATGAAGCCCTCCTCGGTTTTAATCAACACTTCCAGGGGGCCAGTCGTTGATGAATTAGCANTGATAAAGGTTCTTCAGGAAGGGAAAATTNCCGGTGCCGGCCTTGATGTTTTTGAACAGGAACCTGTTGACTCAGAAAATCCCTTGCTAAAAATGGATAATGTTGTTGCAACTCCTCATATGGCGGGAACCACTTGGGATACATGGGCACGTCGTGCGCAGTTTGGGTTTCAAAATATGGAAAGAATTTTGAGAGGTGAAGCTCCGCAAGCCGTTGTTAGGGATTTTGACTCCTAATCAACTCGGAATCCTTTGTTGGATAGAGGTGTACCAGAGTGANAATAGTNAGAGAAAGACTGGAAGAGAGNGAGGAGTTACTTTCCCCTTATGCTTGCCGATCTTCTAAGACTAGGAGAGTGATCTCAGAAGACCCATGTGAGCTTAGAACTGAGTTTCAGCGTGATCGTGACCGCATAGTTCATTGCAAGGCTTTCAGGCGTATAAAACACAAAACACAGGTGTTTATAGCACCTCAAGGTGACCATTTTGTTACTAGATTGACGCATACTCTTGAGGTTGCTCAGATATCCAGAACGATCGCACGAGCCTTGAATTTAAACGAAGATTTGACTGAGGCTATGGCCCTCGGTCATGACATGGGCCACACTCCTTTTGGGCATATAGGCGAGGATGAACTTAATAAGCTTCATCCCAGTGGTTTTAGGCATAACCACCAGAGCCTCCGTATTGTTGATAGACTTGAGAAAGAAGGAAAGGGTCTAAACCTCACATGGGAAGTTAGACAGGGAATTTTGCACCACTCAAAACCTAGAGGTGACTTCCTTTCCCCTGGCTTGGCGGAAGGTATGAGCCTGGAAGCACAAGTAATAAGAATTTCTGATGCCGTCGCTTATTTGAATCATGATTTATTGGATGCTTTTAGGGCGGAGGTTCTTACAGAGACATCTGTTCCAGCAGATATACAAGAGGTTTTGGGGCAAAGGCACTCTCAGAGGATCAACACCATGGTTAGCGATATAGTTGTTACTTCTCAAGGCTCCATGGACCCTGGACCTTTTCCTCCTGCTCCAGAAATTAGAATGAGTGCGGATTTAAGGGATGCTGTTTATGCTCTTCGGGAATTTATGTTTCAGAATGTTTATGTACCTGAAGATAAGGGAGAAGAGGGAAAGGCTGCAAGGAATATAATTGTTTTACTCTATGAGCACTATCATGGAAACAAGCATCTTATACCAGAGGAGTATCACAATCGCAGTGAAACCTTTGATGATGCGGTTAGGGACTACATTTCTGGCATGACAGATCAGTACGCTATAAGAGTGGCTGAGTCGATTGCTCCGGGGATAGCCCGTNTTTTTAGTGGGAGGATTCTGTGACAAGCTGAGTGTCTAATTCTTGGAGTAATTCAGTTAATTCACTCCCTGCTATAATCGGGAAATGAGTCATAAATCGAACGATTCCCACACTGTGCCTTCGCAGTATCAGGATGTACTTCACTCAAGGATAGTTCAAAATAATGTTGTGCGCATNGAAGAACACCTTGAGGCAATGCAACGTGATCCCCATGGATTGGAGTTTGGACCCTGGAAAAGAGAGGTAGATGAAATCTGGAAGAGCTCATTTGAGCGGATCAATCAGATGGGAGAGTCTTCCCAAAGNATCATTCTAGAGTCGATCCGGGAGACTTGGGTTACTTATATAACCCACTACGGAGCCGTTGAGGTGAAGTCCTAGCTGAAGAACAGGTATTTACCAGTTTGAATATAGATCGAGAGAGGTAGTTTTATAATGCCGGCTGAAGACAGAACAATTCCTATTCCCAATCTTGCTCAAGCAAGGCAAAAATCTTCGGTGGCTCATCAGATTTTGGTAAAGTTGAAGGAGCAAGGTCTAGAGGAAAATTATGACGATGATTTGGCTAAACTCTGTACCGACTTAGGTGACTTGTGGGGAGCCCAACTTTCTTTCACAGAGCGTCTTGGTGATTTTCTAGACACCGAAACTGCAATAGATGATAGTTGGCGCAAGTTTGGTGACTCTCTAGCTGACATATGTTCGGAGCTTGAGCATATGGCGTGGCATATACAGAGTGTCAAGGATCCCATTGAACGTATAGCTCAACGGGCATATCAAGCGGATGACCAGAACCCTTATGAGACGAGAGTAGTGTAGTTGGCTGACACTGATGCAATAAAATCAAGATTAGACGTTGTCGAGATTATTTCAGAACGGGTGCAACTTCAAAAAGCAGGACGTAATTACAAAGCTAATTGTCCGTTTCATAACGAGAAAACTCCTTCTTTTATTGTAGATCCCAGTAGACAATCTTGGCGTTGTTTCGGTCAGTGTGCTGAGGGTGGAGACGTATTTAATTTTTTGATGAAAATAGACCAAATAGAATTTGGTGAAGCGCTTGGAGTTTTGGCTCAGCGTGCAGGGGTTGAGATAGATACAGGGGGAGATCCTGAAAANACAAATCTGCATTTTGAAATAAATAATATAGCTTCAAAGTTTTACCAAGAAGCACTTTTTTCCCCTGAAGGCTCCCTTGCAAAGACGTATTTGGATAAACGCGGTGTGTCTTTGGNAATCAGGGAGAAATTTGCCCTCGGTTATAGTCCACGGGGTCGAGATTCTCTGAAAACTCACTTGGTTTTTCATGGTGTTGACCTTAATAAGGCAGCAGAATGTGGACTTTTGGTTCAATCAGATGATGGTAGAGTAAGAGATTTTTTCTGGGGCCGGCTCATGTTTCCAATTCATGACCGTCGAGGTAGGGTCGTTGGATTTGGCGCGAGAGCCTTAGACGATACGATGCCAAAGTACATCAATACCGCGGCGACTCCCTCTTTTGACAAGAGAAGAACCCTGTATGGTTTTCATCTATCCAGAGAAGCTATTCGGGCTTCCAATGAGGGTGTTATTGTTGAAGGCTATATGGATGTTATAACAGCTCACCAGTTTGGCTATGAGAATGTTGTCGCATCCATGGGAACCGCTCTCACTTTAGAACAAGTTCAGCAACTTCGTAATATTGCCTCTTCATATGTCCTTGCACTTGACCAAGATTTGGCTGGTAAAGAGGCGACGTTGAGAAGTTTGGAGACCTCATGGAAGATATTTGAAGATAGGGCGAGGATTAGAAATCGTGATATGTTTTCGCACAATCCCATCAGGTTGAGGGTGCTTTCGTTGCCCCAAGGAAAGGACCCAGATGAATTTATGAGGTCTGGTGAGGGCGAATGGTCAAAGGTAGTAGAGTCTGCCTTGCCGGTCATGGACTATTTAATCCCAGTGTTGGTGGAAAAATTTGATATTCATTCGTTGGGAGGGAAAGAGAGAGTTGTAGGTGCTCTTGCTCCTCTGCTAAGAGCCATGAGTCCGTTTGATCGAGATGATTATGTGGCGGTCCTTGCCAAAGTTCTCAGTGCTTCTCCAGAAACAGTTCGAATATCTTTGCAGAAAGCGCCCACGAGAGCACCGCGGGAAGAAAGGAATCCAGCTTTTAGCCCAAGTGGTGATATTTTGGATTTTTCAGTAAATATGCACGAATCTGGAGACAAGGCAAACAACGATTTTTTGGTTGAAGAAAGTATATTTGAGAAAAGGGCTCTCAGTGTTGAGGATCACCTTTTAGCATTAATCATGTCGAGACCCGATCTCCGGAAGACGGTGTCTGATATGAATATTGAGCCCGACTTTTTTCACCGAACAGAAGATAAAGAACTATATAGGCTTTGGTTGTCAGCAGATCCCGACGAAACAGAAGAGTTCGAAGCCACTTTAGAGAGAGTATTAAGAGTGAGATTTGAACAACTTATAAAAAATTCGCTTCCCCCTATGACGTTTGCAGAAGCCCAGTTAGATTTAGATTACAGGGCTAGAAGGGTGATTAGGAACCAACTTAAGTTACAGGCACACAGTCTTGCCATTTCCCGAGATGGATCTGAAATGCCACCATCTGACGAAGATAATGAAGTCCTCAATAAAATCAATAAACGGATAGTTGAAACTGAAAATCCCCTTAGGTTCACCAAATAGATGTGTAGGATTTGGTAAAATATGATATGTAAATCAGTTATTGAGAGTAAGATGCATTCGGTTAGTGTGGTTTGAAGGAAAGGGAGTTAGTTTAAATGGACCAAGATAATGCCAAATTAAGTTTAGGTGGGGAATCTGAGCTACTAGATGGTGCAATCAGTAGCAGTCGTCAGAAAGAGGATGGATATCGTGCGGATGAAGGTGAAACTGGTGNTGGAGTTGTAGAAATTGACGAGGATGAAGACGAGGATGAAGATGCCGGTGTAGTGGAGCTTGGCATGTCCAGGCCGGTTGCTAGAGATGAAGAAGACGAAGAAGACGAGAATGATGATTCTCCCCCGAGCCTTGAGGAAATAAAGGCTAAAGCCACTCGTGAATGGGAAAAAGAAATCGGAACTCCGGACGTCATAGATGATCCGGTGCGTATGTATCTTCGCGAAATAGGCAGGGTTGACCTACTTAAAGCACCAGAGGAGAGGGAACTAGCCAGGAAGTTTGAGGCGAAACGTTATGTCGAGAGGCTTGATGATGAACTTTCTGATGACGAGGAAACAAGCCCTAGACCTCAGGAAGTAGCTCTTCATATGCTTCGAGTTGTGGCTGATAGCGCCGACATTATCACAGCTATTCTGAACGCAAAAGAAGTCCCATTTGATGGCACCCTATCGGACCTAATGCCTGGTGTTAACCCTGATATACGTGAAGCTATAGACGGAATATTCCAAGATGAACTACTTGAGCAGGTTTCTGCCATCTATTCAGAATTGANCGATCAAGATCCGCCAGAGATGGATGAATTGAAAGAGATGATAAAACAGGCTTCTATCAATACTAGGATTATGCCAGACGATGTTGTCAGGTCTGTGGATCCCAGAGTGAAAATTTCTGAACTAAACGGAGTGCTAGATAAGGGCGAAATTTTAGATAAGATGGAGCCGTATCAACTTCTTTATCATCAGCATATGCAACGGCAGCGTGATCGTGGTGACGAGGCACAGCAACACCTCTCTGAAGCTAATCTTCGTTTGGTGGTTAGTGTTGCAAAAAAATACATTGGAAGAGGAATGTCTCTCTTGGACCTTATTCAAGAAGGAAATATTGGTCTTATACGAGCTGTTGAAAAGTTTGACTACAGAAAGGGATACAAATTCAGTACCTACGCTACCTGGTGGATTCGCCAGGCAATTACACGTGCCATAGCGGACCAAGCTAGAACGATAAGAATACCCGTACACATGGTGGAGACTATTAATAAGCTCCTTCGTGTGACACGTCGGCTAGTTCAGGAATATGGAAGAGAGCCGACCAGTGAGGAAATTGGTAAGGAAATGGAGATCAGCCCAGAGAAGGTGAGAGAGATACTAAAAATNTCTCAGGAACCAGTTTCACTTGAAACGCCGATTGGTGAAGAAGAGGATAGTCATTTAGGTGATTTTATACCTGATACAACAGCCTTGGCGCCAGTCGAAGCCGCCTCCTATCAGCTTTTGAGGGAACAAGTGACCGATGTTCTTCACACGCTAAATGATCGAGAGGCGAGAGTTCTGGAACTAAGATTTGGTTTAGAGGATGGTAGAAGCAGGACCTTGGAAGAGGTAGGCAAAGATTTTGGAGTAACTCGTGAAAGGATTCGGCAAATAGAAGCCAAGGCCTTGCGTAAACTTAGGCATCCGAACCGATCAAAAAAACTTAAGGACTATCTGGATGTAGAGTCCTAGGTGATAGAGATGGGTGGCTCCACAGTCGATCTTTTCGACGGGGCACCTATGTCAGTTCGCCATTCAGACAACATAACCAGTCGTCACACTAGTCCCGTAGTTGCAGTCGTTAGGACGTCTCCTGAGACAGTTCTGCATGATGTAAAGGCTGCGATGAAGCTTGCCGGGTACGCTGTCGCTCTTCCTAAGGACTTTGCCACCCTACTTAAGATCAACATTTCCTGGCAGCATTATTACCCCGCGTGCTCAACTACTCCGTGGCAGCTTGATGGGGTGATAAGAACTTTGGTAGACGATGGGTACAAAGGCATAATTCCTACACACAATGGTACTGTGGTTGTGGATGCAAAGGAAGGACAAATTAAGAATGGACACAAGTTCGTAGAAGACTTGCATAACCTTGACGCAATTCACCTAGAAGAGCAGAAATGGATACCATTTGAGTCCAAAGAAAAATTCCTCGTTCTAGACAAAATTTATAAACAGGGTATCCATATACCTGAAGTGTTAATCGGTAAAAACATTGTTCATCTGCCAACGATGAAAACTCATGTGTTCACTACCATAACTGGGGCTATGAAAAATGCATTTGGGGGGCTATTAAATTTTCAGAGGCATTGGACACATTCTGTAATTCATGAAACTTTGGTTGATTTATTGAAGATCCAGAAACAAATTCATCCNGGAATATTTTCTGTCACTGATGGTAGTTTTGCTGGTTCCGGNGCTGGCCCTCGCGCTATGGACTGGCATGAAAAAAATGTAATTTTAGCTGGGGCGGACCAGGTCGCGGTTGACGCTGTGTCAGCTAGCATGATGGGATTTGACCCCATGTCTATTGAATTCATACGTTTGGCGCATGAAGAAGGCCTTGGGTGTGCCGATATTTCTAAAATAGATGTAAAAGGAGAGGATATTTCCAAGATTGACTGGGGGTTTGAGAGTAAGAATACATTCGCTAGTAAGGGACAAAAAATGATTTACTGGGGGCCATTGAAGCCGCTTGAAAATATTCTCTTAAGATCACCGATAGCTCCCTGGGCCTATCTTGCTTCCAATCTATATCACAACGATTATTGGTATAGGTTTAAGGGGAAGAAAAGGGCGGAGAAAGCCCTGGGAACTGGATGGGGACAACTTTTCAAAACGTACCGGTGAAGTGTGGAAATTAGGTTTGACCCGTTAGGGGTTCACCAGATGGCTATTTTGTAAGTACGAATCCCTTTTCTCCAGATACTCTTAGCTTATTAGGTTGCGGAATTATGACCGCTGCCAGACTGTCATCTATTTTAGATGCGTTAAATTTCCAAACAAGGTTAATAGTGTCGAGCGGAAGATTCGCAGTTTTAAATACAATCTCACTATATTTTAGTCGCTCGTTTATTTCCACAGAATTTCCTTGCCAAGTAGAAGATCCTGCAAGTTCACGTTCGAATTCTATAGTCACTGTGTTAGAGGAGTTATCTATAATGGCGGTCAGGTCTACGCCTTCTTCAATTCCAGGGATATGCGCTGGACCTTTATAGGATATNTGTGCCATTTCTTAACGTCCTTTCTGTGATTCCGTAGTAGTTTGAAGACTTCAATCTTTNATTGGTTCCCAAGCCTAAGGATAAGTTGAGAAACACTTGTTGGCAACTGCTTATAAAAGCTTCAACTCGCGTTTTATGCAAAGAGGATCATTGTTATTTGGAGAGTTAACAAATTGTGACACATGCCACGTTTCCATGTGCTTGTCAGCAATTGGAGAGAGAATGTCCTCTAGTTCTTCGGGTTCGGTTATTTCTTTATCTGTCCATTTCTTTTCGTTTTGGGGCTTGAGAATAATGGGCATTCTATTGTGAATGGGCTTCATAAATTTACTAGCCAGAGTGGTAATGATAGCGCAAGAGCTCATTAATTCAGGATCATATTTTCCCGAATTATCTCTACCCGGTTCCCATATACCGGCAAAGGCAAAAGGTTTGGTTTCTCTCATCTGTATTCGGACGGGGCGTTTACCTATGGTGGTATGTTCCCACTCGTAAAAACCATCCGCTAATATTAGACATCTCCTATTGGAGAATGCTTCTCTAAAGCTTGGTTTTTCAGAGATCGTCTCGCTTCGGGCGTTGATCAGAAGTTTGGAGCTGGACTGTCTTTTGATCCAAGTTGGTTTTAGTCCCCATCTCATCACTTCTACTCTATTAACATTCATATTTGATTCTTTTGTGACAACCAGAACACGTTGGGTTGGCGCAATGTTATAGNTNGGAACGAAACCACCTTGGGCACAAATNTCATAATGATCAAACAAGAATCTCTCAGCGAGAATACTTATGTCTGTGTATAGGGTAAATCTGCCACACATGGTTGCATTTTACCCTCAAACAAGTTCGAACANTAAAGCCTCANNTAGATATCACTGCCGGCTCATTTGGACCTTTCTGGCGGAATATGACCGTCAGTAAACAAACTGAAGCTCTTTATTCTCTAGCTGTCCCCACCCTCATTTGCCGGACCGTCCCCTTCGGTTGAGCCATCCCCGGCTTCATCTTCCGATCCATCGGTCTCATCCGACTCTTCGGCCCCATCCACATCTAGGCTGGTTTCACGTTCAATTCTCGGTGCTACCACACCCGCGACTAAATCCTCATCGTCATTAATGATGTTTATGTTATCTGGAGTTTCAAGATCGCTGACATAAAAGTTTGTGTCAAAGTCAATTAGAAGATCTGAGTTTAAAGAAAACATAGAGGGAATGTTCATTGGGAGTGCTTCCACTGTAACAGACTGAAGCGGTTGCAGAAGTGTCCCGCCCATGTTTCTTACGGCAGGTGACAATCCCGAAATCACTATTGGTACCTCAGCTCGCACGGTTCTTGTGACATCTACTTTCATGAAGTCGACGTGGATCAGCCTATCTGTAACTGGGTGATATTGAACTTCTCTTACGAAGCAAACATTTTCTTGGGAATCCCCGGGAACAGTAACTGTTACTGGTATATTGGTGCCGGCTTGCAGAATCACTTTGCTTACGGTGGCGGTGTCACACTGCAAAGACTGGGATTCGATACCGTTGCCATATAGATGTATGGGGGTAATTCCATCACGCCTAAGTGTGGCGACTTTTTTGCCAGTNATTTCTCTTTTGTTGGTGTCTAGAGTCAGACCTTCCATCTGATCAAACTCCTGTGTAGGTCGCATGAAATCTTAGTTGGATTTTATGGTTAAGTTATTGAAATCGAAAATCTCGAAACCTTTAGATTTTATCACATGAATTTTTCCGTCATTAGCCACGCCATTGATCATGGGGTGAGACAAATTGAGTGCACTCAGATCAGCGGACTTCGTCTTTGATCCACATGGGACATAGATCTCCTATTATGTTTTTAATGTCCGATAAATCTGAGTCTGTAAGTTTCCAGGTAGCGGCTTTGGTGACATCTGCGACCTGGTCAACTGATTTCATTCCCACGATTGCAGAGGTCACTGCAGGATTTGCAACCACCCACGCAATAGCCAGTTGTATTAGATCTCTCTCTCGTTCTTCAGCCCATGCCTTTAATTTTTCCGTAACTTCGTAAATGGTTTCGAAGAGTTGTCCTCTAAAGAAGTTAAATAATCTTCTTTCGTCATCGTGACCGAATGTATGCCCAGGTTTGTATTTGCCACTAAGTAGACTCTTGGCCAAAACTGAGTGAGGGATAACACCTATGTTGTTAGCTTTACAGAACTCTAAGGTTTCATCCTCTTGAGTAAAAATCATGTTGTATCTAGGTTGTGAGCTCACGATGGGACCAAATTGCATCGCTTGCCTAGTTTGTTTGGGTGTGTAATTGGATAGACCTATATGTCGTAGCTTACCTTGGTCTTTCAGTCGAATGAGTATTTCGATCGTTTCTTGAATCGGCCATTGAGGNTGTGGGCTATGAAGTTGATACAAGTCAATATAATCGACCCTTAAAGCGGTAAGACTATTTTCGATTGCCTCCAATATATGGCTCTCAGAGTGATCCGGGCCGGATAATTTTGAGGCGATTGTTACAGATTCTCTTTTTCCTTTCAAAGCTTTCCCGAGTACGAATTCACTGGTCTGATAGCCTTCGGCCGTATCTATGAAAGTGATTCCAGAGTCTATGGCGGCGTGAATAGTACTTATGGCTTCCCTTTGGTCGACACGGCCCAACCCCCCTCCGATAGGCCACGCTCCAAAGCAAATGATAGGGACTTCAAGATCTGATTTTCCTAAAATTCGCGTATCCAAATTATCTATCGCAATAGTTCTGCAATTCTGGATCCCACTATTTCCTCCTGCCCTTCTTTTAAACCAAATATGTGAATTGCTATGAAATTTTCGTTTTCTCTAACTCGGGTCCATATTGGAGGATCTCCAGCTTTGAGTTTATCCACAATGCTTTGTAGCGATACACCGGTGATCTTTTCGTCTACCTGTAACTGAACTCCAAAGGGTTGGTGACCCATGATGTTGTCGATCATGCTGACCTCCACGCCTTCTATGCCGCCTAGGATATCGATTATCATTCCACTTCTCTCTTCTATCGAAGCCAGTCGCTCTTCATGATTTATGGTCATCCAATGCCGGACCGCTGCTACCACCCCTACCATTTCTTGCCTGTCCACTTTGTGTGGCCTACCTATTCCTCTTATTCTTCTTCCTTCATATCCGACAAAAGATTGTTTTGAGATCTTTCGAATCATCTCTTCTGTACCNAGTGCAAGNCCNGNGGATTGTGAAGCTCCCATATATTTTGCCGCNATACATTGAAAATCCGCACCCATGCGTACGTATTTTCCGAATAAGTCCAATGGGTATATCTGGCCGGCTGCGTCCACCAGAACCGGTATTCCATTATCGTGGGCTATTTCTATCGTTTCTTCCAAGGATAGTGCCTTGGAGTCGGGTTCCTGCTCTACCATATAAAAATGAACTGCGGCTGTATTTACAGTTATGGAATTGATTAAGTCTTCTCGAGTGGTTTCTTCGTCGCTCCCAAAATCAACTAACTTGGCTCCAGATGCTTCCANGCACCTGTCGTACCAGTATCGCTGCCTTTTTTGTATGAGAATTTCATTTTTCATGCCAGCTGTATCTGGTAATCGCTGGATTAGGTCATCGTCGTCTCCAGCCATTACTGCCGCCGCTGCAAGTGTGAGAGCGGAACCGGCGCCCGATGTGATATAGGCAGCAGGAACGTCAATCATATCTGCTACAAATTCACCCGCCTTTTCTTCAAGTTCCATCAATGGAATATAGGATTCTCCAGCCCTTTCCATTGCACTTGTTACTTCTGGAATGGGAGTGGAGCCACCTAACATGGTTACACTTCCNATAGCATTAATAATTGGAGTAGCACCCAGCTCCTTGTAGATATCTCCTTGGTTGGCCGTAGTCATTTGTGCCCCCTTTCAGCTTCTTAATATTNNGATNGTTNTATGAAAATATTGATTNATTTNTNTACGTTGGTTCTTGATCTGAACTTAAAACNTTTTCTAAAGAGTTCCTTTGTANGTTCAAAAGGCCTTCTAACTTTTCCGTAGGTATAGAATGCCTTACGTTTCCGTCGCGACCAGCTAGAGTTTCTGATCCTAGCAGAGAGTTGATTATAGCTTCCTCTGCCGACTCTACAACTCCCCTGAATAAAACCGTTAAATGCGCATCGTCTATCTGAGGTCTGTCGGAGGAATTGGAAAATGCCAAAGAGGTTGTTCCACTTCCGTGGCTGACCACTCCTCCAGCCCTCGCCAAACCTAAATGAGCTCTTTTAGCCATCCGATTTAGTTGCCTTGCTGTAACCGGAGCGTCGGTTGCCACAATGAAGCATATTGATCCTCCTGACTCATCATTAACACCTGGAGGCATTAAATATCGTCCAATTTGAAGTCCATCAATTCGTAAATCCCTTGGATCTCCCATGTTACATAGCACCAAAACACCTACAACATAGTCACCATGGAGTGATTCGCAAATTCTGGATGAAGTGCCTATCCCCGCCTTCCATCCAAACCCTGTCATACCTGTGCCAGCTCCTATATTGCCTTCTTGGGTGTTTATGTTTGACGCAGAGGTTATTGCTTCGTCTACATGTCGCTTTCTGACATGTCTCCCAATAGCGTCATTTAAGAACCTGTCATTGCATTCCAGTACTATCGGGTTAAATGATTGGACTCCTGTGTTTAGTTCACTTAGATATTCGACTATTGAGTCTGCGACGCTCCAAACATTTAAGGTGCTGGTCAGAGCTATGGGACTTTCCAGATGTCCCAGTTCACTGACTTGAGAGAGTCCGATAGATTTACTAAATCCGTTCAGTACGTAGCAAGCAGCTGGAATTTTTTGGCGGTATAGATTGCCTGTGTGAGGTAGTACAACTGTAACACCCGTCCTTATGGGCCCCTCTTTGGGGATTAGGCGACCCTCACCTGTGATAATTGTTGAGTGGCCTACTTGTACGCCTTTTACGTCAGTGATGGAATTTTGATCGCCTTGAGAAAGATAACCAATACGGATTCCTAGATCTCTAGATCTGGGTCGCGGGCTACTTTGTCCTGAAGTCAAAATGTTTTCCTATCCGTATAAGTTGTTGTGGATCTATCTCTTAATTATGCTGTGGCTGATATTTTACCAATCTTGGCACAAGGTTAGATGACTTAATTTACATAAATCCCAATTGAATAACCTATGGTGTAGGTAACTGTTGCAGCGAACAACCCAGTAAGGAACATTCTAGCTGAGCCCCATATTGGGTTCTTCCCACTGATTAAGGCCAACAAGCCTCCGACAGCCAGCAAGGCAATTGAAGAAAGGAAAGCACTACAAGCTATCGCGATAATACCCATACCAAAAAAAAATGGCAGTATTGGTATGATGGCACCGGCACTGAACGCGACGAGGCTGCTGATTGAGGCATTCCAAGGTGCACCTAGTTGTTCTATTGAAATTCCCAGTTCTTCCTTAACAAGTGTGTCTAATGCTACTGTAGGATTGGAGATGATTTGAGTTGCTATCGTTTCAGATTCTATCTGGGACAACCCTTTAACCTTGTATAGATGTATAAGACGCTGTTTTTCAACTTCAGGATTGTTGAGGAGATCCATTCGTTTGCGGTTAATCTGGTGTTCGTATTGGTCTCTCTGAGACCTCATAGAAATATATTCACCGGCTCCCATAGACAGGGCTCCTGCTAACAAACCAGAGATCCCTGCCAACAGTATGAATTCTGGGCTTCCAGCAGATGTGGTACCTCCTGCGAATCCCATCACAATACTAAAATTGGATACCAGACCATCATTTGCCCCAAGTACGGATGCTCTCAGGCTTCCACCATGAGCGAATCTTCTTCCTATGCCATTGGTGAAAAAATCTTTCTTTTTATTCAATGACGCGACTTACACTCCAGTCTCAAGGTTTAGGCTTTTTCGGATCTGCTTCAGCAGATCTAGGTTTTTTT
The DNA here is from genome assembly GCA_002696685.1 of Chloroflexota bacterium. Next base: position 35,647 of record NZSI01000038.1, read on the forward strand.
TGTCCGGACCTTCACCGTCAAAACCAGGGACTTCTAGGAAGAAGGGGACATTTTTAAAAGAAGGCTCAGCCATGATGCACTCAAACCCGGCGGTTCCAATATGACCGTCGCCTATATTTTCATGACGATCAACACCGGCACCAAGTTCCACTTTTGAATCGTTAGCATGAACCGCAACCAGTTTATCCAAACCAATTTCTTTTTCAAATTCTTTCATAACTTCTTTAATTTCTTTTGGGGAGGCTATGTTGTATCCAGCCGCAAACAGGTGTTCTGTATCTAGACAGACTTTGAGATTAGGGTGATTCACACCATTTATTAGTGCTCCCATTTCTTGAAATGATGATCCGATGTGAGCTCCCATACCGGCACTGTTCTCTAGGCAAAGCCATACATTATCTGGAGATGATTCTAAGACCGTTCGGAGAGTATCTACAGCTTGATCATAAACCTTATCGAATCCTTTTCCTTTATGACTACCTCCGTGAAATATCACCCCTTCAGCACCAATCTTGGCTGCTGCGTTCATGTTGTTAACGAGAGAGTCAACAGACTTTTCAATTTGGTCAGGGTCTCCCCCTATGTTCACTAGATAACTACCGTGAATGTAGCACGGGCCTACACCTTCTTGTTCTGACAGTTGAATGAACTTTTCGGCTGCTTCATCGTCTGGATGGCGAAACCTCCATGCCCTTGGGGAGGATGCAAAAATCTGAATTGCTTCGGCACCGATATTAGTAGCTCGCTCAATTGCTTTGCTGAGTCCTCCAGAGGTCGAAACGTGAGCGCCTAATTTCATTGCTGAAAATACTCCTTCAAACAGTCGATTTGGGAGAGTCTATCATGAGTAGTAACCAGAAATTTTTCTGAATAGATCTAAACAGAAACCTTATGCTGGGATACATTCTGCCTTATCATTCATAATGGTGGTAGTAATAGAGTCCGTTTCACGTAGATTTAACTTTTAAAAGGAGAAAATATGGTGGTGAAAACAGTTGCCATTATAAGTCCAGGAGACATGGGTCATTCTGTGGGCAGTGTATTGCGAGACAATGGTTTTGATGTAATTACTTGTTTAAAAGGTAGAAGTTCTCGGACTAAAGATTTGGCTAGAAAGGGTAATTTTCGAATAGTTGACTCCATGGAGCAACTGGTTCAGTCCGCTGATCTAGTTCTTTCCATATTGGTGCCTTCAAGGGCCAAGGAACTTGCCGAGGAAGTTTCGGTAGCGATGAAGAGGTCGGGCCAAACTTGTTACTTTGTGGACTGTAACGCGATTTCTCCTAGAAGTGCCAAAGAATTAGAACATATTATCGATGCCGCAGGCGGGAACTTTATTGATGGTGGAATTATTGGCACTGCTCCGGCGAAGGGCGATACGCCCAGGTTTTATGTCTCAGGCCCAGATTCTCACGTAGTAACTGAGTTAGATGGAAAGGGGATTATTGTTAAGTCAGTTGGTAGTGAGATTGGTCAGGCCTCAGGCATAAAAATGTGCTACGCTGCCTTGACTAAGGGCACAAATACTTTGCAGGTCGCATTGCTAACTGCTGCGGAAAAAATGGGGCTCACTCAGGCTTTGCGAGAAGAATTTAAATTCAGTCAACAGGCTCAATTGAGCTCTATGGAAAAAAGTATCTCCCGGCTACCCGCTAATGCTCACAGATGGATTGGTGAGATGGAGGAAATCTCGGTAACTTTTGAAGACTTGGGTGTCACACCTCATTTTCATATGGGGGCAGCCGAAATGTACAGACTTCTGGACTCCACTCCATTTGCTAGCGAGACACCTGAAACTATTGACAAGGATCGCACCGTTTGGGAGACGATACGAGCGGCAGCGGATTTAGTAGAAGACCCCAAATCCAAGTAAGGAATATTTTTGAAAGCGGTGGTTCTCAGAAAGGCAGGTCCAGAACCTGTTTTAGAAGTAGTGCACAGGCCAGAGCCTGTACCTAAATCAGGCCAGGTTTTGGTTAGAGTAGGGGCAACAGCTCTATGTCACCATGATATATCTATTATGGACGGAACCATCAGGAGAGGAATACCAGAAAATATTGTCCTTGGGCATGAAATTGCAGGTACCATTGTTGATATAGGCCCAGATGTATCTAATTTTTCTCTCGGTGAACAGGTTGTTACAACACTTACTACCTCCTGTGGACACTGCGAAATGTGCTCAAAAGGCTCTGAGTATCGCTGTATATATGGCCAAGGGTTTGGCCATATATTGGATGGTGGGTTCACTGAATTTATCGCGGTCTATGCTCGGAATGTGTTATCAGTGAGTTCGACTATTCCTGTGGTACAGGCTAGCCTGCTAGGTTGCCCTATCGGGGTCACGGTCAAGGCGCTCTATGATTTGGCGGAGATAAAATATGGTCAAACTATTGTTGTATTCGGGGCCGGTGGAGGATTGGGTGTCCATGCCCTTCAAGTCGCGGCAAGTGCAGGGGCTAATGTATTATCTTTCACCACTTCACCACATAAATTGAAGGAACTTGAAGCATTGGATATTGGACAGGTATTTTTATCTGAAGAGGGGATAGATCCCTCGGAACTGGTACAAGCTTTTACTGAGGACCGAGGTGCTGATGTCGTCTTCAATCCAGTAGGTTCTGCCCTATTTCATTCCTCTGTATCAAGTGTTGCCTTATTCGGAAAAATCTTGGTACTTGGAGAAGTTGCGGGAGCCAATACTTCGATAAATGTTACTGAATTCATGTTTAGAGATGCGGCTCTTATTGGGTCCACCGGTGCTGATCTAGTTAATATCGAAAAAGCTATCGCGCTGGTGGAAGCTGGGTCTGTTAAACCAATTATTAGTTCAATATTGGGATTTGACGAATTATTCGAGGCATATAGTTTGGTCAAGTCACGCCAGTCTTTTGGAAGGGTAGTTTTGCAGCCTTAACGTCGGCTATCAAATGTTGCGTTAGGTAATAGTTTTGTTTCTGAATGGTATGCCAATGCTTCTCTGGTCCCATGAAACCAGTACTTGACTTGCTATAGCGATGGAGCTGTAGGTTCCTGCTACTACACCAATTAGCAGAACGAATAGGAACTCTCTAATAGTTGCGCCCCCAAATAGAATAAGTGCGATCAGTGTTATTACCAGTGTAAAGCTTGTGTTGAGTGATCTTCCTATGGTCTCAGATATGCTTAAATTCACTATTTCAGGAAATGGCCTATTGGAGTAAATTAGGACATTCTCGCGAATCCTATCAAAGACGACTATAGTGTCATTGACGCTGTACCCAATAACCGTCAGCAGGGCGATAAGGAACATGGTATTCACTTCCGTCTGCATTAACTCGCCCAGGATGGCGAAAATTCCTATGACAATTATTGTGTCGTGAATAAGAGCTACGATTGCGGCTAAGCCGTACCGGAAAGGACTTGGAACGTTTCTGAAGGCCCACCAAATATATATGAATATCCCCACAGCGGCAGCGAGAATCGCCCATAAGGCGTTCATGACTGTTTCTTGAGCAACAACGGGAGATACTAAATCAAATCCCTGCAATACATTCTCGGCACCTTCGTCAAGAGAGGTTGTCATATTTGTTACAAGGTTATCTTTATCTTCTTCATTAAGTTCTTTTGTACGGATAAAGAAACTGTTTTCTCCTAGGTTCTGTACCGTTGCTTCTTGATAACCTAGAGTAGTGAGTTGATCCCTTACTTCTTGCTGATTAATGTTCGATTCGTCGGAGAAGCGCAGTGTCATGCTGGAACCGCCAGTAAAGTCTATTCCTGGTCTTAGCCCAGGAGCTAAAATTAGGAATACAATTCCAGGGGCTATAACCAGTAAGGAGATTATGAAGAACCAAAATCTCTTTCCTACGAAGTCCAACTTGCAATCTCCTTAATCTTCATACCGATTCTCTGTTACCAATGTTTTTGGCACCTGTGGGTATAAATAGGTTTATATTTCTTGACAATGGGGAGAGTGCCACCACACGCATTATGGTTCTACTCACGACTATAGCTGAAAACATGCTGATACCTACACCGATTACTAGGGTTACGGCAAATCCTTGAACTACGGTTGCCCCAAGCTGATCTGAAAACCAATAAAGTATCGCGCAGGTTATTAACGTAGATACATTGCTATCTCTTATGGCTGGCCAAGCCCGATTAAATCCTATATTGACCGCCGAGAGCATTGTTCTCCCGCCTCTTAGTTCATCTTTCATTCGTTCAAAAATCAATATGTTTGCGTCGACTGCCATTCCAATGGACAGAATTGCCGCGGCAACTCCAGAGAGCGTCAGAGTTACAGGAATTATCTTGAATACAGCCAATACAATTACGGCATAAATTATCAGAGCCGCAGAAGCAACTAATCCGGGCACTCTGTAATAGAGTGTCATGAAAATTAGAACCAATGCCAGACCAATGAAGCCGGCGATGACACTTTTCCTGAGAGAATCCGCTCCAAGAATCGCGTCCACATCTCGTTCTTGGATTAGTTCAATGGGGACCGGTAGACGGCCTGACTCCAGTAGAAGGGCCAAGTCCTTTACACGGGTCATTGTGAAATCGCCCCCCTCTATTATCGCTGTGCCCGCCGTGATGGGAGCATTTACTCTGGGCGATATTAACTCTTGTCCATCAAGAATAATTGCTATTTGGTCTCTTATGCCAGTTTCCTCTTGTTTCACATAAATATCCGTTGTTAGTTCACCGAAAATTCGGGTTCCACGGTCGTCAAATTCTATATTAACGATAGGTAGTCCTGAGGCTTGATGTTGCCCCGCGTAGGCAGTCTTTAAATCATCTCCAGACAGCCCAATTTCTTCGTCAAGATATCCTTTTTTAACAGCGAATTCTATTTTGGGGCTCTTCCCTAATTTTTTTTCTGCATCTTCCTTGGTTATGATCCCTTCCATTCCGGTCTCATCTGATGGAAAAGCGATTCCATAACGAGGGGTATCTTCAAGCCGTCGGATGCTATTGGCTAGGGTTGTAAATCTCAGTTCTTCCACACCATCTATAGTGACGTTGATTTGGTCGGCGGGTGAGTCATAGTCACCAGCGGCGACAGCGGCGGCGGCTTTTTCTAAAGATAAAGCTAGGTTAAAGAAAAGTTGTTCAAAATTTTCTAAGCCTGTCTCATCAAATTCCACAATAACTGCTGGGAATGAGGTGAGTGTTTGAGACTGGCTGTTTTTGTCTTCAGAGTCTAATTCGCTAAGAAGTTTGCCGTCTTCGCGAAGCTCATCAACTGTAATGGACTTTATGTTTTCTGGTTTTATAGATTCGATCGGTTGAGGCGCGGCGTTTAAAGTTCTATGCCTAAATTCCAATCTAGCAGTTTCTCCGATTAGTGTCTTTGCTCTACCTGGATCTTTGATTCCAGGTAGTTGTACAAGTAATCGATCTTCACCCAATATTTGAATTATGGGTTCCCCGAGGCCAGATGAGTTTATCCGTCTTTCAATCGTGTGGGATAGAGACTGCATTTGTTCTCTGCTAATCTCTTGCTTCTCACCACTCGTTGGATCAGTTAAGTTTGTTTCATACACAAGATGGCTACCACCTTGCAAATCAAGTCCAAGACTAAGTCCCAGAGGAGTATCTCCACCCCTATTAAAGTTTCTAATGTTAATATTTTGGAAACCAACAATTCCCGCACATATTGTTATTAACAGCGCGATTGTTATAAGTGCCCGAGCGTTTCTTCGCAAACTATTCTCCCAGAATCAAGGCAGACTCAATAAATGTTAAAGCCTGTTCTCTATTTGCTATTTTTCCTTCACTCTGAGCCTCTATAACCGCCATCAAGATTTGACCTATTCTAGGGCCCGGAGGAATCGACAACCTATCCATTATATCGTGTCCTGTAACCAGTCTAGGCATATTTGCAGGTCCTTTTTCGGCTAAACCTTCTTTGAGAATGTAACTTATAGTGCGGCAATGTGATTCCCATTCATTTTGCTCCAGTAGCGGGCCACGAGCTGACATATAATCCGCCATGTTTAAGTATAAGGTGTCTATTGCGGCATCTCCGGCATCTCTAAAGTACCGGAATATGGCTTTTCCCGAGGGTAATTTATTGTCTGGAGACATCTGACTGGGACGTAGGTGTTGTCGTACTTGCTCACAAACGAGGGAAATGCTCGATCCACTAAATCTCAATCTCTTGAGAATCAACTCTGCAAGTTCGGCGCCTTTAGAATTATGTCCCAAGAACCGTATCCTACCGTCGGTTTCCGTGGTTTTGGTAGCGGGTTTGGCAATATCGTGTAGCAAGCAAGCAAGTTTACAGATTTCCAAACGAGTATATCCGTCTCCAATTACACTGTTAAAGTAGTCGTACATACCATCGATTTTTGGGATCATCGGGATAGCGAATTCACCCGCTTCGTGGTGGGGAGAATGGCTATTGTATCCGGGCTGAAGCATGCGCTCTAGCTGTCCAACTGATTCTATCGAATGGTTAAAAACGTCCCAAAAGTGTTCTTTAGGCTGCTTAACTCCCTTTGAAAGCGTGAGTTCTGGAATAATTTCTCTAAGAATATCCAGTTGTTCAAGTAATCTGAGGGTGCTAGTGGCACCTGGAAGAGATATACAAATCATAAATTCATCTCTGATTCGTTCCGGGGAAACCGACTTTAGTAATAATGCATTTTTAAGTATGTAATTATAAGTGATTGATTCAATTTTCAATTTGTATTGTGTCGACAGTCTGACAGCTCTTATAGCTCTTAATGGGTCGTCCTTAATCGCTGAAGATGAGACTGCTCTGAGCTCACTGTTCTTTAATGCTGATGCCCCTTCAAATGGGTCGATTAGGTCCGTAAGGCTAAATATCATCCCTTCAGGGCTTTTGTTTACGTGTGATAAAGGTATTGCCATCGCGTTTATTGTGAAGTCTCTATCCTCTAGATTCGAATGGATTCCTTTTTTTACAGAAACCAGGTCGATTTGAAAATTTCTATCACCGTGGACTACTACTCTTGATATGTCTCTATCGATGTCCAAAAGTACGTATGTACCGTTCAAAAAAGTTGCTATTTCTTTGCCGATTTTTGTGGTGTTTCCCTCTATTGCAACATCAATATCTGACGTCTCAACCCCTAATAGAGAGTCTCTAACGACACCACCGACCAGATATGCGTTGGTTCTTGTAAACTCCAAAGCAGTTTTGATGTCACTGACTTGACAGGGGAGGATGATTTTGGCTCTTCTATCAGAAAAAACACTCATGCTAGACCTGACCCGACCAATCATTAATTGGCCAATTTGGCGTGTTCGCGGCTACTTTATTTTGAGCGATGCAGGAGTATCGAGAGAATCTTGATTGCCAGAGATTTTCTCTTCATCTCTCTCTGTTGGAAATTCTTGTTCATCGATACGGTATAGTTGTTCGTGACTGACTAGGTGATCTGTGTACAGAATCCCGTTGAGGTGGTCCACTTCATGCTCTAAAGCTTGTGAAAGTAGATCTTCCGTCTTAAATTTTACTGTTGTCTCACTATGATCCGTGGCTTGGAATCTTATCCAGACCGATCTATTGACTAATCCCCTGTAACCAGGAAGGCTCAGGCATCCTTCTTCTACCTCTCTTGTTCCAACAGCTCTGACTATCTCGGGATTAAAATATATACGTGCCTCTTCCTCTTCTGGCATCTGGATGACAATGACTCTCCATAATTGACCTACTTGGTTGGCTGCTAGGCCTATACCACCCGCTTCATGCATGGTGTCGACCATGTCATAGGCAAGTTTTAACATAGACTTATCCAAGCCACGTATTTTTTTTGCCCGTTTTCTTAATGTGGGGTGAGGTATTTCAAGTATAGGGAGTGTAGACATTTTAATCTGGTTTTTTTAATTTAAAAAAAGCCCGTTCCTAAAAATATTGATGGGACAGAATTATACAGTGTCATATCGTTGGACATTTTCAAGGCGTCCAACCTGCATATAAATGGGAGGCCTATTCGGCTGCTGATCTGATTTTAATTGTCTCGTTGGTCCTCATCTATATCAGGCGTTTCAATTGGGTCTTCGATAGTTTCTGACTGGCTGGATAATTTCTTTTTGGACCACGTTATTGTTGACACTATCACAGCAAACAGAAAGGTGGTTCCTAAAATCAAGGAGGTCCAAAAAGTGCCGGGATCAACTAATAATCGCCTATCGAAAGTTGGACTCAGGGTGGCCTGCCAAGATTTATCTAAGTCATCAAGGTTCTTACCGTAAACATCAATAACAGCTGAATCGGCTCGTACACCGGAGTCAATCAGGCCGAGTAGCCTTAAGAATTTTTCTCTTCCTTCAATATCAATCAAATATCGAACCATTTCTTGGGAATGCGCGTAAAAGAGCCTAATATCTAGTGATCTACTTGGTACTGACTCCATTGAAGAAATCGGCCTTAATTTTTTCTGTAAATAGGCAATCTCAGCTGTACGTCTTCTGTGATTATTGTCAATCTCAAAGTACATAGATATTCCTTCGCTAAGCCATGCTGGGACTTGTGCTAGGGGAGAACCCATCTTTTGGGCCAACAAAAGATGGGTTGCTTCGTGGATCATACCGTCGACGTTTACTCCTCTGATTATGAAAACCCCATATTCCTGAAAGGCAAATCCTCCGTATATGCTGTCGCGAGTAGCCGATAAACTAATTTTAGGAAAAGATTCAACTGATTCTTTCTGGCTATTTATAACTACCGCTCTTATTAATGGTTTTTGGTTCACTTCTAAAAGATCAGAAACTTGGTTTAAAACGGCCTCAGATTTCAATATTGCCTCTTCTATTTTGCTTTCAGCTACATCGTGCCAAAACACCGTCATTGTTTCTGATTCAAGTTTTTGCCAACTATATTTCGGATCCAGATAATCAATACTCACCGGATCGGTTGACTGCTTTTCGCCATCTTTATAATTGATCTCAAAATGGTAGGAGATATGGGTTCCACTAGGGATATAATTTGATCCCGATGTAGACAGTTTAAAGACCGCCCTAAACCCGTGTTGGTCTGTAGCAGAATCTATACCCGTTATTGATGTGTAACCGTATCCTCTGACGTTAGTGTTGGTTAGTTGATAATAAAGTAATATTTCATCGATTTGTATATGAGATTTCCCGATCAATTCGAACGAAATATTCACAGGAAAATTTATCGAATGGGATTCTGTTGATATTGTGGCTAATGATTCGTCTTTTGATGGAGTATGGCCGGCAGCTTGCATAGTTTCAAAAAAAAAGCAGCCTATTATAATTGTTAAAAATAGGTAAATCCTTACATTAAGTAGTGACAACTGAAATTCGTGAGGGGATGATCTATGAGAGACGGGAGTATTGAATTTAGAAATAATTAGTCGCTACACACCCGAAATTCTTATTGAAGAATGAACTTTGTAGACTTTGTTTATATTTAATAGAAGCGCTGTTAAGTTTTCAACATACCCTGCGTTTTTTAGTCCTCCGCCGTTTATACCTCTTACACCTTGGATCATGTTTGCGAGGGTAATTACGTAATCTTTTGCGTCTTGATCGTCTCCGCAAACTATTACGTCGGCCTCTATAGGTTTGCTGGGAACAAGTAGGTCGCGCGCACTTATATTCTGAAATGCTCCGATGACACGTGACTCAGGCAGAATTTTTTGAGCTTCCAGTGCCGCAGACCCATCCTTCACTGGCAACGCTGAAATATCTCCTTTGTCGAAAATCAGAGGGGCAACAACCGTTATAACTATTTTCCCGGAGAGGCTTGTTTTTAAGGGTTCTAATGTTTTTTGTTGACCTTCGTAGGGCATTGCCGCGATTATTACGTCAGATTTAGATGCTGCATCACTGTTTGTTCCACCGGAAATGTTGCCGGTGGAAAACTTTTTTATGGAGTTGGCGGCCTCTATGCCACGACTGTTGTCCCGAGAACCAATAAACACTTTTTCTCCCGCTAAGGCAAATCTTAAGGCTAATCCTTTACCTTCCGGTCCTGTTCCCCCGAGAAATCCTAGCACTGCAGGCCTCCATATTAGAAGTTAGTTAGCTGCTTTTATCTCAATTCAATTTGGAGTGATACTAAGGAAACCATTTGATAAAGATTTTTCCCAGGAACCCTTAGTCACACTAATATTTTTTAGATGTTCTCCGTCGAGAAAGCGCTTATTCGGTGTCGACGATTCGAAATTCAGGCGATTAGATGTTTTTATGGCGTGACCAAACCGTTTCATATTTTGGGCCCTTTATTGCTGCCAGCAATTCGATACGTTCCATTTCCTTAAGCTCTAAAAGTAGTAGGTCTGTGGAGTGATCGGGGTCGTCAAAGGTGGATTGTTCCAAACGGTTCACTATTGAATCCCATATCCCACTTTCAACCAGAGTTGAAATGTAACGTACCCAGGGTATCAAAATCATTTTTTCCACGTCCGGAAAACCAGGCCTAAGCCTTTCTAGACTCCTAATTCGTTCCTGAGGGCTTCTAACCATTTCAGTTAACATTATTGCTGGTCCGTCGGTTTCATTGCTTCTTGTATCTACAAGTATGGATTTACCAAAATACGGAAAAAATAGAGACAGAACTTCAGCCTCGAGAATGCTTCCCTTCATTTCATCTAATTCATCAAAAAAATGATTTCCCATCATTCGAAAATATTTCCTACTACCGTTTGAAACTTTCAGAGGCGCTGACTAAGGGTCCAGATCAATAGACCAAGTTTCTTTGTTAGAGTACATAGATATTTGATAGATCTTGAGTTCTATCCACAGGGTGCATCAGGAACTAAGTAACTCTTGGATTGTTGCTGTGAACGAGGGAAGCACTTTCTCCCAATCCCCTACAACTCCGTAGGAGGCTTCCTTAAATATATTTGCTTCACTATCTTTGTTTATCGCTACGATGCTTTTGGAGGATGAACATCCGGCCATATGTTGGCTAGCACCAGAGATACCCACTGTTATATATAAGTCCGGGCTTACTGTTTTACCTGTTAGGCCGACCTGGTATGAGTGATCAAGCCAACCTGCGTCACAGACTGCTCGTGAGGCGCCGACAGCACCATTAAACATCTTGGCCAGTTCTTCCAATTGTGAAAATGGTTCCGGACCGCCGAGTCCTCGCCCACCGCTTACTATAACGGAAGCATCTTCTAGTTTTACGCCCTCAGATTCTTCTTTGATCGTTTCTATTAGTTTTACTCTGACTTGGTCGTCATTGATATCCAGATCGAGCTCCACGATTTCCCCGATTCTTGCGTCNTCTCGCTCTAGAGGTTCAAAAGCTTTTACCCTCAATACAATGAATTGGGGGTCTTTATTGGTAAAAGTGAATGCCGCCATCGCATTTCCACCATACACCGGTCTACTCACAGTTATCTTGCTAGATGTCTTTTCTCCGGTTAGGTCCATGCAATCCTGTGCAACTCCAACACCCANACGGTAAGCCAGCCTTGGTCCCACCACCCGTCCTAAAGGAGTTTTTGCTGTCAGCACAGCTGTGGGGACTATTCGTTCACAAATTTGTTCAAGGGCTGCTACGTGAGCATCGGCTATATTCAAAGCTAGCATCGGGTGGGATGAGGCATAGACATGGTCAGCGCCCAAAGCGATGACTTCTTTAGTAATATCATCCGAGATGTTACCAAGTAAGGCAGCTGAAACTTCCAATCCCAGTTCATCTGCGAGTTTTCTTGCAGCCGCCAGCAATTCGCCTGCCGTCGAGTGTAAGCTATCGTTTTCAATTTCTGCCAGAATTAGAATTTGAGACATATTGTTCGGGTCCTATTTTTTACTGTTTGATATCTTACTAATTCCTAGTGGTTGCAAAGTTAAATACNTTCAAAGCTAATAATGTCCTAAATTATCTTGGCCTCTCGAAGTTTTAGAGCCAATAGTCTTCCGGAATCTGCGTCATCTTCACCCTCAACTATTTCACATTGTGCTTCACTGATGGGTATATAAAGGTCCGACAGAGTCATTGCTGGCTCTACGTCTTCTTCCGATAAACCAAGATCTGATAGGGTCAATATTTCCGGCGTTTTCCTACTTGCCTGCATAATGCCNCTGAGGGTTGGATAACGAGGTTGACCAATTTCATTGTTGACGGTAATCAGTGCTGGTAAATTTGCCTCGAAAACTTCATATCCGTCAGTTCTAGAGCTATTTACGGTCACGGAATTATCGCCAATTTCAATATTTTTGGCTTCAGTAAGACAAGGTATACCCAGTGCCTCTGATAGCCCAAGAGGGACGTGTGCATTGTCCCAGTCGGAGGCTTGCTGGCCGCACAAAATGAGATCGAACTCTCCAGNTCTCTTGATCGCCGCCGCGAGGACATTTACTGTTCCTAAAGCATCCAGNTTGCCACAAAGTTGGTCTTGAATGAGTACCATGTTGTCGGCACCCATAGAGAGAGGTTTTTTCATGACATCCATCACAAATTCGTTACCAACAGAAAGTATCGTCACTATGCCTCCTCCAGCTGTCTCCTTAATTTGCAACGCTGCTTCAACGGCATTTTCACAAAATCCGTTTACGACTGGAGGTATTCCTTGCACAGGGGTGACCTGTTTGGTGGCGGGGTCGACATTGAAGGCGGATGAAGGTGTTTCTGGGTCCATCACCTGCTTAGCACATACAAAGATATTTATTGACATCGTAGATTAGCTCCCGCGGCGCCGCAGCAAGCTATTTACGAAACTAATCACATCTACTGTCACGGAATCCATTAGTTGGACAGAATGATGGGTTTTCATAATTGATTGGGTCAGCGCTAAATTTTTGAAATTTAATCTAAAGAAACCAAGTTAGAGATTACCAATCGCTCTGATGAAGTGTCAATGAACGCTTATGAATGCAGAGAGACGTCTACATAGTAATAATTTTGATAGAGTTTAATGAAAACTTAGAAATAAACAATATAAAATTCTTTTATTCACTACAGAGTCTGAGTTGACACTCGATAAATACTGAGGTTATTTGCCTTAATAAGTTTTGCTTTAATTTTTGTTTAATATGAAATATATAATTAGANAGGCATAAAATTAGAACAAAAGTTTTTGACAAAGTTTAAATAAAGAAAAATTTAGATAAATTACACTGCTAAACACTTGACTTTTTTTTGACAAATATAAGAAAATGCGCCACACGATAATTCGATGACCTGATGATCAGTTCCCTCTGCCCNGTCAGGATCACGACGAAAAAAATTGTTCTGTCGTCCAGTTGTGACGTTCAGGACCTNAAGAGGAGTGAAATTGAGAAATGGTTGTTCAGACTTCTAATCCATTCGCGCCAGCCAAACCTAGAGTTCCGATAGTTCCAAGAAGAGTAACTCCCGGGTTACCTGGAACATCAGGGAAACCAAAAACAAATAAAAGTCATTGTCCGAAATGCTCTGCGCGATTGTCCGTAAACTTTGAGGAAGCTGAATGTCTGAGTTGCGGGTATGTGGACTACGAATACACAGTTCAGCGTCCTGAGAAAACTAGAAGCAGCGTAATCGGCACCGGTACGCGTTATGTGCTGAGATATATCGGCGAGTTTCCTGCTTTAACGGAAGTACTCACCCATGTGAAAGTTTACAGGGTTCGTAATCGAGCGGTATTCGGGGTTAGTTGTCCCTTCTGTGGTTCTGGCATGTCTCAATCCTCCTTGTCCGGTAAAAGGAGAGAGATTAGAGAGGAACGTTATAAATGTACCTCGGGTCACCGAGTTTCACTTTGCCCCAACCCCGAAGGTATTTTAGGTTGGAAATAAGCCCCATAATTTCTTTCACTAACTGCGTATAGATATTATTGAGGAAGAAAGCATTCATAGCTGGCTAAGCTGCATATGCTTGGATAAAGCCTGTAAGTTCCTTAATGCATAATCTGCTAATCTGGTTTCTATGACGACACTTGTGGAACTGGTTGCCAAAAAAAGTCGAAGGCCATTTATTGTTTGCGATGTGTCACCTCCCAGAGGCGGAAGTACACAATTATTGAGNAGCATNACGAATGTTACTCCAGATATGTTCTTTGTGGCTGCTAACCCTGGTGGGACGGTTAGGGCGAGTTCTCTTTCTGTTGCCCAATGGTTGGAGAGTAATACCAAAATTCCAGCTTTATTCACAATGACAACCAGAGATATGAACAAAACGGCGATGCAGACCACATTGCTGGGAGCTCACGTGATGGGTCTACGAAATTTAGTAGTCGCAAAAGGAGACGAATTCCCGGTTTCAGGACGTTGGACGGATGTGTCGGTAAAAGGATTCACCCCCACTGCGTTTATACGCTCTGTAAAAGAAATGAATAAGAGGACAGACTTTACTGGTCAGGCTCTTTCGGAACCTACTGATTTTTGCATTGGAAGTACATTGGACATATCTCGAGACTGGGGTTCAGAAATATCTCTAACTGGCAATAAGGTTCGTAGTGGGTCTGATTTTCTGATAGCTCAACCAAATTTTGAGCCGGTATTGGCCGGAAAATTTCTGGAAGAATACCAGAACGATCAAGGGGCAGACTTGACTGTTCCGGTCATGTGGGGTGTCCAAATTATGTCCAAAGACAGTATTTCCTTCACACATGTTCCTGACCAAGTTACCAAGGAATTGGCTCTTGGAAATTCAGGATATGAAATAGCTCTTGAAATGATTCATAAGTACCTTGAAATTGGGATTAAAGATTTCTACTTGGTTCCGCCGATTTTTCGAGGAGGGCGGAGAGATTATGAATCTGCTCAAGCAGTAATTGAAGACCTTTAAAGCGAATGAAAATGGATCTTAACACTGGGAAATCGTTGACCACGCTCTGTAGCTTTTCCTATAATTCTGATTCATTAATAGATGATCTGATTAACCATTCCGTATATCTGATAATTAGAGGTGATTCAATTGGCTAANGAAACAGGCAAAAGATACTCATGTGCACAATGCGGTTCGGAATTTGTTGTCACACGCGGTGCGGACGGTACCATAGAGTGTTGTGGGGAGCCGATGAGTCAGAAATAGCTGGATATAAAGCGGAGAAAGGAACTGATAGATGGCCAATCAATTGGGCAGAAGATATGAATGTGATAGCTGTGGTACTACAGTACTCTGTACAAAGGCTGGCGAAGGTACAATAAAATGTCATGGCTCGGAAATGGAACTTCAACAGCCCCGAAAGCTTCCATCCTCAGATTGAAATTGTAATTTTGCCTTGTCCACAGTTAGGATNTCAAAAAGCATAGTTTTTATAACTTACTGGCTGGCTATTGATGCCACTGCAGAGTGTTGTTCATCGGCGTGGTACGAGCTTCTGACTAAGGGTCCAGAGGCTATATTTTTGAACCCAAGTTTTTGCCCTTCTTGTTTCAGTTCCTCAAACTCTTGAGGTGTGTACCACTTTGAGATAGGAGAGTGTTTAAGAGAAGGTCGAAGATACTGACCGATTGTCATCAAGTCGCAATCAACTTCTCTCAAGTCCTTCATGGTGTCTATAATTTCGTCAAAAGTTTCCCCCAAACCAACCATCATGCCGGACTTTGTGACACATCTTGGATTTATGGTCTTTGCGTTTGCTAAAACATCTAAGGATAAATCGTAATTNCCCCTTGCTCTCACACGAGGAAATACCCTCCTAACAGTCTCAATGTTGTGATTGAACGTATCAGGCCCTGAATCTATAACAGTGCGCAAGGCTTTGAAGTCACCCTGGAAGTCAGGAGTCAAAACTTCCACTTTACATTTTGGCGTTCGCTTCTTTATCTGAGTTATACATTGAGAAAATATGAATGCCCCACCATCTGGTAGGTCGTCCCTATTTACGGAAGTTATGACAGCGTATTTTAGCTGAAGTTTGGAAACGGTCTNAGCTAGTCTTAAAGGTTCTTCTAAATCCAAACCTGATGGAACACCGGTATTTACGGCACAATATGTACAAGCTCGAGTGCAGGTGTCGCCCAGTATCATGAAGGTGGCAGTCTCCCTTTCCCAACAGTCCCCAATATTTGGGCATCTTGCTTCTTCGCAGACAGTATGCAAGCCTTCCTGCCGCATCAACCCTTTCAGTTTTGAATAATTTGGTCCCCCAGGCATCTTTACCTTAAGCCATACTGGGAGCCTGCGGGTTGTGGTCATAACTAACGAAGTGACCTCCACTATAACCTTGAATTAACCTTGAAATTTATGCTTCCTTNGGCCTCAATATTACCAGAAAGAGACGGATCTATCGGTATACTTCATTGGCATTTAGCAGTCCTGCGGTAATATAACCGGCAACCAATTATTAAACTCTTGCTCTTTTGTATATAAACCATATGTCACTAGATCCACTTAGAAATGAAGAAGATATCAAAGAATATGTCGATCTCCGTTTGGGACCGATGGGAGAAATTGGGGACTGTGTAGCCAATCTCGATGGAGAGACAATAGGGGTCTTTGGTGGAATTCCTGGCGAATTGGTGAAAGCGAGAATTTATAGGTATCGCCGGCGGAAGAGGTCTATGGTAACCGGAATGGTTAGCCAGGTAATTGAACCATCCCCTCATAGAGTCGAAGTGCCCTGCCCTAATTTTGGGCCGTGCAGTGGGTGTCAATGGCAGCATATAGATTACCAACACCAGTTAGAGCTTAAGCGTGGGATAGTTAGTGAGAGTTTTTCTTCATACTGCACTTTGGAGGAGGTTAATATATCGCCCACGTTGCCTGCCCCTTCCCAGTTTGAATATCGGAACCATGCTCGGTTTACTGTTCGGTTTGGTGGTCAAATGGGGTTTTCAAATCGAATAACCCGACGGTTTGTTCGGATTGAAAACTGTATGTTGATGGCACCCGAAATCAATGAAGTCCTTGGCGGTCTTCAAGATAAGGTATCTGAAACTACCAATTTATCCGTCAGAGTCGGAGTCAATACTGGGGACAGGCTGATTCAACCGACATTAAGTGCTCCCGATATTCCATTTGCTTCTGGCCAAAAATGGTATANGGAGAAGTTAAAAGGTCGTATTTTCAGGGTTGCTTCTCCGTCGTTTTTTCAAGTTAACACTCCGCAGTCGGAAACTTTGATTGATCTGGTTTCTGAGTACCTTGCTCTTACCAAGGAACAGATTCTCGTTGATGCCTATGCCGGGGTTGGGACTTTTGCTTCCATATTGGCACCGAATGTAAAAAAAGTTTTCGCAATAGAGGAATCAGCATCAGCTGTCATGGATGCATCTTCAGCATTGTCAGATGTGCTAAATATAGAGTTCCTTTTAGGGAAGACAGAGAAAGTTCTAGCCGATATAGCTGAGGATATAGATGCTCTAATACTTGATCCCCCAAGAGTGGGATGCCATCCGGATACTTTAAAGGCAGTAATCGAGAGACGGCCGCCGCGGGTAGCCTATGTTTCCTGTGACCCTCTAAGCCTCGCTAGAGATCTTGATATTCTCGTCAAAGGAAATTATCGAGTGATCAATGTCCAACCGGTTGACATGTTCCCACAAACNTATCATGTTGAATGTGTCGTTACTCTCGGACTGTCTGGTCAAACATAACTGTGGAAAATCGTATTCAGATAGTATTGTTGCCAAATGGAAAGCTAGAACACCGTTTCATATGCAAGAAGTAAAAAGAATTAAAGAGCTAATACTTGCTTCAACTTCCCCTCGNAGGAAGATTTTGATTGCGCGACTAGGCTTGCCAGTGAAATTTGTTGTTCCAAATTCATTTGAGACCCCGCCGTTATTTGGTGAATCTCCAGAACGATACGTCTCTAGGATGGCTGTTCTTAAAGCCACATATGCGGTGGATAACATTGGGGACAACCAGTTGGTCGTGGGTTCCGACACATCTGTAGTAGTGAATGGAAAAATTCTTGGCAAGCCGGAGAGTGTTGGTCATGCGAGGGAAATGCTAAGGGAATTAAGAGGAACTACTCATACAGTGATCACTTCCATTGTGGTATCTGATCATCATGGTGAATTATGTTCTGTAACCAGAAGAAGTTTGATCCATATGCGGAAATATTTTGATAAGGAAATTGATAAGTACATAGCCACAGGTGACCCAATGGATAAAGCAGGTGGTTATGCTATTCAAAGTAAAATTTTCAAACCTGTAGAACGAGTTGAAGGGTGTTATACGTCGGTGGTGGGGTTGCCTATATGTGCTCTTTCGAAAATTTTATTTAAGAAAGGTGTTTTGAAGGGAATAAGTCCCTGCGGCGATCTAATGGATGCCCGGGAATTCAGTACCAGGGCGGTGACTTTGCGATGATGGGCATGGGCAGTTTGGAAGTTATAGTCATTCTCCTAATAGCCTTTATTTTCCTAGGTCCTCAAAAGATGATAGAAGCTGCCCGCGCCCTGGGCAAACTTGTCGGTCAGGCTAAGAATATGGCTGCGGATATTCCTCACCTTGACTTGGATGATACTGATGCTGAAGAAATTGTTGATAAATCAAATACTGTGGCTACAGATCAGAGATCAGGCGACAATAGGGTTAATAAGACAATCGATAATGACGTTGTAGAGGCGCCAATTCCATTTAAATCTCTGAGGAATCCGATTTCAAAAATCCATGATGATAATGGGGAAACTGATCCTGTCTTAGATGAAGGAGATATAGGTGAGAATGGAAGTTCAGGAGAGGTTCGAGAAGGGTGAGTGAGGAAGGACAAAGTTTATCTAGTCACCTGAATGAACTGAGAAGACGTCTGACTTGGTCAGCTGCCCTTGTTTTCAGTCTTACTGTGGTCGCGTTTGTTTTCCACCAGCAAATTCTGCAGATTCTCATGGGACCAGCTGGTGATTTCACTGATTTACCGCATAGTAAGCCTATTTATACTGAGTTGACGGAATTTTTGGGTATTGCTATGAAAGCTTCTTTACTTGTGGGAGTTTTTGGATCGTTACCATTCCTATTGTGGCAAGTGGTAATGTTTGTGTCTCCTGGACTGAATACCACAGAAAAACGATATCTCTTTGTCCTTATGCCTCTGAGTGTCCTTGTGTTTGTTCTAGGAGCCCTGTTTGGATATTTCGTTCTATTTCCGCCTGCCGTGAGGTTCTTGATTTCTTTTGGCAGTGATGTTGCTGTTCCCATGATCAGGATTGGAAATTATGTCAATCTAATGCTATCTCTCTTGTTCTGGATGGGAATAGTATTTGAGCTACCTATTGTACTTTTTTTTCTGTCTAGAATCGGAGTGGTAGGGCCTAGTTTTCTTGCCAGGAACAGAAAATGGGCAATAGTATTGTCTTTCGTTCTAGGGGCGCTAATAACTCCCACCCTAGATCCAATCAATCAGACCCTTGTAGCAGGGCCGATAATTGTTCTTTATGAAGTTGGAATCCTGCTCTCAAAGTTAGGATCTAAAATAAGAAANAGAAAAAGAGTGGCCAAGGAAGTTCAACCTAGATCTGATAGCTGATACAGTCGTNAATTAACCAACCAAATACGGCTACCAGCCTTATATCAGCAGCTTCTCTGCCGGTTGCCTNGGGACAATTTGCCTAATCTGATTAAGCCTGCTTAATATCGTCCTTTGCATCTTTATCAACTGGGTTGATATCAGATTCGGGTTGGTTTTTCTGAGTGTTTCGAAATTCCTTAATAGCTTTTCCCATTGCTCCACCTATCTCAGGAAGTCTTCCGACCCCAAAGATTATTAGGACTACCACCAGAACTATTATTAATTCCATGGGACCGAATCTAAAAGGCATATATCTCACCCTTATTTAAATCTGTTGTGTCTTTTTGAAATTTAACAATCGATTTACTATGAGTCAATGTGATGTTAATTCTACCAAATCTTGTACCTCCTTAAGGCAGGTTCTAAGTTAATAGCGTATATCACCTTATTGATAATTAACCTATTGTTTAGGTAAAATTGAAGTTCNGGGTCTTGCACTTCCAGTTTAAGGCCTAAAACTAAGTCTTGCACATATAACAAACTATCGGAACGAATATGCTATGGATGCTCACGATCTAATACCAGTTGAAAAAAACCCCAATATAGAAGGATTTGCTTCCGGCGATACCGTAAGGGTGAATGTTAAGGTGGTGGAAGGGGAACGCGTCAGGACACAGGCTTACGAAGGAGTCGTTATACGGCGTCGTGGTAAAAACCAGGGTGAGACGTTCACTGTAAGGCGTATAACAAATCAGGTTGGAGTAGAAAGAACTTTTCTNNTGTGCTCNCCNAATGTNGATTCNGTCAAGGTTACACGGAGAGGAAGGGTTCGTCGNTCTAGNTTGTATTACCTGAGGGNAAGATCTGGNAGAGNNGCACGGATCAAAGAGGCNCGNNGAAGNTAANTTNNNCTGNGNTTAANTTNTCTNGCAAGTNGTTNTNNTTANGNACCTNATCGNTTGCTCTCANNTTGCCCTTATACTTTGCGTAATTNCTACTGAATTCGNTANTGGTNTAGGTGGGCTTCGTTTTGAAATTTGCAGAGATAGCTGTAGATGCNCCTNCTGGNTATANCCGNACCTTNAGNTATTCNATTCCTAANNCACTTGNNGTGAAGCNNGGNCATTCNGTTATTGTTCCNTTNGGGCCTCAACNGNGNCAGGGNATNGTAATNGAAGTGTNGGANGAGGCCCAAGTTGANAACACNCGGGACNTTCNTGAGGTATCTGACTCAGAGAGAACTTATTGATGANCTACATTTGAAGATNGTTTCNTGGNTGAGTGNATACTATATGTGTTCTCTTTTTGAAGCNGCNTCACTNATGNTTCCGCCTGGNAGCAGAACNCGTGAANTTACNTGGATNACANNTTCTGAANTGAANNTNTCTNCNNTAGAGAAATTTAGAATTTCCAGATTTCAGGAAGAAATCTTGCATTATCTTGCAACGAATGGACGGTCTCGTCTAAATAAAATCACTTCTCGGTTTGGTCAAAATGCACGATCTGCTATTAGCAGCCTTGAAGAATATGGCATGATCATAAAAGATGTTGAAAGGACCAAGAATGCAGTAAGTGCACGCTTTAAATTGGTGCCTCGCCTTACGAAAGTCGGTATAGAGGCTCTAAATAAACAAGAGCTAGGACGGGCTTACAGGCAGAAGGAATTTATGCAGAGTCTCTATAGTGAAGAGACTCTCCTAACGATGCCAGAGGCGCGTAAATCTTTTGGAGCCTCAGCTGTTAATGCAGTTTTGAAGAAGGGCTTTATCAATCAGGAAAGGATCCAGATATTTCGGGACCCTCTGAAAGGAAGAACCTATAATAATGCCCCTCAAATAAAGCTTAAGAAGGAACAAAAGGAAGCTCTGTTCACGATCAAAAACATGCTTCAGAATCCTGAGGATAACCCACGCGCCATTTTGGTGTATGGAGTAACAGGAAGCGGAAAAACTGAAGTATATATCGAAGCGGTTAAAGAGTGTATTTCACTAAGTAAGAACGCAATTATTCTTGTCCCTGAGATAGCCTTAACCCCTCAGACAATAGAGAGGTTTGAATCTAGGTTTAAAGGTCAGGTGGCAGTTTCTCACAGTGGTCTGTCGGCGGGCGAAAGATATGATCAATGGTGGAAAATCAAAAATGGGGAATACCGAGTAGTTATTGGGTCTAGAGGGGCCATATTTGCTCCACTTCCTAATATCGGACTGATAGTTTTAGATGAGGAACATGAATGGACGTATAAGCAAAGTGAATCTACTCCTAGGTATCATGCCCGTGAAGTAGCGATGCAGATAGCAGGCATTTCTCGTGCTGTAATACTGCTTGGGTCGGCTTCCCCAGACTTAGAGTCCTTTATGCGAGCAAAGAGGGGACGATATGAGTTCGCGGAACTCAAGGAAAGATTCATTCCCAATTCTCGGGTTGATGATGTGAGCGGGAGTGACTTGGCCTCAGTCTCAGTTGTGGATATGAGAGAAGAGCTCAAAGCCGGGAATAGGGATGTGCTCAGTAGATCGTTATACGAGGCAATAGAAGAAACCCTGAAAGCTGGTGAGCAGACCATATTATTTTTGAATCGTAGGGGAGCCTCATCCTTTGTACAGTGTCGGTCATGTGGCTCAGTGATTAAATGTGGTAGTTGCGATATCTCTCTCACTTACCATTCACANTATGACAGNTTNGTTTGCCACTANTGCGGNCGTCNNAGNNNATCNCCNCCNAANTGNCCTTCATGTAGNGAGAATTCNCTTGGCNGATATGGTNTAGGNACNCAATNNGTAGCNGAATTAATAGATNAATTATTTCCTTCNGCTAATGCANTGAGGTNNGATNGNGATGTNGCTACTNGANNAAANCANTATGAANCAATTCTNGNTAAATTTAGGTCNGGNNATTCCAAAATACTTATTGGTACGCAACTTATAGCAAAAGGTCACCATCTTCCNAATGTCACNCTAGTNGGAGTNATNTCNGCNGANANAGGNCTNAATATGCCNGANTTTCGATCTGGAGAAAANGCATTTCAGACATTGTGNCANGTTTCTGGAAGNGCNGGTAGGGGGGAAAGACCNGGCAGGGTAATAATACAAACCTATCAGCCTGAACACTATGCAGTTATAGCCGCGTCTAAACAAGATTATTTTTCATTTTTCGACATAGAAGCGACCTATAGAAGACTTAATGCTTATCCGCCTTTCAGTCGATTAATCAAATTAGTTCGACAAGATACTAATAATTCTAAGGCTGAAAGAGAGGCAAAGGATTTAGCCAATGAATTATTAGATGAGCGAAATAAGTGGGGATTGTCTGATACAGATGTTTTTGGCCCCCTGCCCGCTTTCCCATCTCGTGTGAGGGGGAGGTATAGATGGCAAATAACCCTGAAAGGCCCAAATCCTAGGCTCCTTTTGGATAAAGTTTATCAATCTACCTATGGTGCAGATAGGAGAGCAGGATTGAATGGATGGTCAATAGATATAAATCCAGTTTCTTTCACGTGACCTTTAGAATTTCACAGAAACTTTGTAAGGAGTACCTAAGATGGATCTAGATTTTTCTTCTTCCCTACCAGATACGGAATCACATATTAAGGTTCCAGGTCTTGATGGTGAAATCACCATTCTCAGAGATAAATATGGCATTCCACATATACGTGCCAAGAATAATAACGACGCATTTTTTGGTCAAGGATTTGCGACAGCGCAGGATAGATTGTGGCATATGGATTTTGANAGGCGTCAGGCCTATGGCCGTTGGTCGGAATTTGTGGGTATTGGTGGTGTGGAAAGTGACAAAATGATGCGCCGCTTTCAGATTAAATCTTCAGCGGAATCGGATTATAAAGCCCTCAACGTCGAAACCCGCGAAATGCTGGAATCCTATTCATCGGGAGTGAATGCATTTATCCAGTCTACAAAAAAATTTCCTATTGANTACGNCATAGTTTCAGGAGNACCGGAACCTTGGACTGCGATAGATTGTATAGCCGTCTATAAAGTTCGGCACATTATGATGGGCGTATTTGAGGGGAAATTATGGCGAGCTCAGCTGGTAAATGAATTAGGTGCAGAAATTGCATCAGAGTTGTTAAAGGGTTACCAGGAAGGACATTTTCTAATTGTTCCTCCACTTGGCAAATATTCTGGTCGGTCTGCTACGGGTCTTAACCATCTCAGCAATGATTTGGAATCTATTGCTTGGCTGAAAGAATCTCCTGACTCGGGTAGTAACAGCTGGGCGTTACATGGATCTAGAACTTATTCTGGTAAACCACTTCTTGCTGGAGATCCACACAGAGGCCTGGACACACCGAATTGTTATTACCAAAATCACATAACCTCAGCATCAATTGATGCTATAGGTCTTTCTTTTCCAGGAGTGCCAGGATTTCCACATTTTGGCCACAATCAAAACGTAGCTTGGTGTGTTACACACGCGGGAGCTGATTANCAGGATATTTTTGTCGAAAGATTTGATTCTTCAGAGCCTTATAAGTACGAATGGATGGGATCTCAGATAGATGCCGAAGTGAGAAGGGAAGTCATCAAGGTAGCAGGTCAAGATTCCGAGCCAATTGATGTAAGAGTAACGAAACATGGCCCAATTTTCATGGAAAGTGAAGATTTGACCANAGGGCTGGCATTTAGCTATACCTCAACNTTTGGTCCCAATATTGGTTTTCAGTCTCTCATTCCTCAGATGACTGCTGGATCTATGGCAGATGCAGACGAGGCGATGAGGGATTGGGTTGACCCATGTAACAACTATGTGTTTGTAGATGTCTATGGTGATATTAGATATTTAAACAGAGGTAAAGTTCCTATACGATCCATGGATAATGCATGGTTGCCTGTTCCCGGGTGGGATGGAGATCATGAATGGTCGGGATATATACCCTTTGATCAGCTTGCCAGATCCACCAATCCGGAGAACGGATTCATAGTAACCGCCAACAATCGTATAGTGAATGAAGATTATCCTCATTACATAGCGCTTGAGTATGCTCCAGAATACAGGGCTAGGAGGATTATTGAGAGAGTGTTGGGACTTGGGAATGCCACAGTCGAAGACATGACGTCTATTCATTCGGAGAGAACTTCTATCCCCGCACTTGTTTACATGGACATTTTAAAGGAAGTAGTGCCTAGTGGGCCTATTGAGGAGACCGCGAAAAAGGTTCTGATTGACTGGAACGGGGTTATGGATTCCAATTCTCCTGCCGCTACTATTTATTCGGCTTTTAGGCTGAAACTACATGATCGAGTATTTCGAAGTCTCTTTGGCTCGTTGGCTGATGAAGCTCTTATAGCTGGGGGGAGAGGTGCCCCAAGACATGTTAGTCAACTTGCCTCTAACCTTGTGACGGATGCCAATATGAGGAGCGAATCTTTGTTGCCTGACGGTGAGACTTGGAAAAGTATTGTACCCAAGGCGTTTGGTGATGGAATATTGTGGTTAACCGATATTTTGGGGGAAGATGTGACCA
This sequence comes from Chloroflexota bacterium, assembly GCA_002696685.1. The sequence continues at coordinate 60,454 of NZSI01000038.1, forward strand.
CTTGGGAATGGGGTAGAGTACACCATACAAATCCAGTACATCCCTTGTCACAGTATCATCCAGATCTGTCTAGAAAACTTGATCCACCGTCTGTGGCTATGGGAGGAGATGGAGATACTCCTCAGGCTGGCAGCTTTGCACATACAAATCCATTTGTGATGACTGGTATGTCAGTCGCACGGTATGTTTTTGATGCATCTAATTGGGATAATTCTCGTTGGATCGTTCCACTCGGCTCGTCTGGTCATCCTGGGAGCCCTCACTATGCAGACCAATTAGGTATTTGGTCTAAAGTTGAAACCATTGCTATGTGTTACACGGAATTCGCAGTGGATGAAACTGCTGTGTCCAAGCAACTTCTCTCACCAGTTTAATCGACGGAAAAGTTTAATCGATAGAAAAGGTTTATTCTCTCGTACTTGGTATAATCGTCTCTAAGTTGTTCTTTAAAGGCTCGTCACAATTCTTACTCACTTTATTGGGTACCAGGTGTTGTGCGGAGGAAATGAAATGCAGGACTTAAATAGTTGGCTAACCGAAATGGGTGAGAAAATCGCTCATATCATGGTGCGTCTTTGACGTACCGTCTATGGAGCGTGAAATAGAAGAACTTGAAAAAGAGGCCTCTGATCCTCATTTTTGGGATATGTCTTCTTTCGCGCAGAGCAAAATGAAAGAACTAGCCTTACTTAATAAACAAGTTTCAAGCTGGACCTCTCTTCGCGAGAGGGCTGAATCGGCATTGGAGCTTTTGGAGTTGGCAAGAGCGGAATCAGATACTGAATTGATTAGAAGTATTAGAGACGAAACAGTTGAAATTGGCCAGCAACTATCCGATATGGAGTTTCAGCTTACTCTTTCGGGAGAATATGATCAGAGAGATGCGATACTTGCTCTTCACGCTGGAGCTGGAGGCGTGGATTCACAGGATTGGGCATCCATGTTGCTCCGTATGTATTCCAGATGGGCTGAACGGAAAGGGTTTCGGTGTGATGTTTTAGATACATCATATGGAGAAGAATCGGGAGTAAAAAGCGCGGTTATACAGGTGTCTGGAGACTTCGCATACGGCTATTTGCGGTCCGAAAAAGGAGTTCACAGGCTCGTCAGAATATCGCCTTTTGATAATGATCACGCTAGGCACACTTCATTTGCTCTTGCCGAAATACTACCTAAAGTTGAGGAAGGTATTGATATAGAGATTAGTCCCGATGATATACGCTTAGATGTTTTTCGAGCCGGCGGACATGGAGGCCAAAACGTTCAAAAAAACTCAACTGCTGTGCGCATTACGCATCTTCCCACAAACATTGTCGTTACCTGCCAAAACGAAAGGTCACAGCACCAAAATCGCGAGATAGCAATGCGAATACTTACGGCTCGTCTTATGGATCTGGAAAGAAAAAAGAAGGAAGATGAAATAGCACAGATTAAAGGCGAACATATTTCGGCGGAATGGGGCAATCAAATTAGAAGTTATGTTTTACATCCATATCAAATGGTGAAAGATCACAGAACTGGCCTGGAAACCTCATCGACAGGCGACGTCCTTGATGGGGATATAGACGACTTCATTTCTGCGTACCTTACTTCCCAAGTGGGAGATGAATAAACTTTAGAGGCTTAGCATTAATTTAGGAGATTAGGAATTGAGAATTAGGTTACATAAAAAGCTTTCGTCAAGAATAAAATTACTGCTTTTGGCAAGTTTGTTAGTGGTTTTCTCGGCTGTAGTTGTCGGTTGTGGAGAATCGGCTGATTCGGGACAGACGCTTGACTCGGAACCTATAAAAGAGTCTCCGATGGGGACTGGAGGCACCTTGGGAACAGGAAAGGTTGAGACTGAGCCACTCACCCTAGCAGATGCGTCAAGAAATGATAATGAGCTATTAGATGGGGTTTTTAATCGACTGTGGGCAGACCCTCCAACACTCGATCCTCACCTGACATCCGATACGACATCGTCGGGAGTGGTCGTTGAAATATTTGGCGGTCTTGTTACCTTCGACACGGATTTAAATCTGGTTCCAGACTTAGCGGAAAGTTTTGAAATATCTGCCGATTCACTTACTTATACTTTTGTTATTCGTGACACTGCAGTTTTTCACAGCGGTAAACCGGTTACATCAAGTGACATTAAATGGTCGTTGGAACGGGCAGCGAATCCTGATACCGCTTCACCTGTGGCTGAAACTTATCTGGGAGACATTATTGGTGTTGAAGATGTTCTGAATGGAGTAACAGATAAGATAAGTGGTGTTGCTGTCATAGATGATAAGACCATCCAGATCAAGATCGATTCTCCTAAAGCGTATTTCTTGCAGAAACTTACTTATCCAACAGCATATGTTTTGGATCGGGAGAACGTTGAGTCTGGTGGTAGGAATTGGACTGATGATCCCAATGGTACGGGGCCATTTAAGTTAATTGAGTACAAAATTGGTGAGCGGCTGATTTTGGAACGACACGATTCATATCACCTCGGGGCTGCCGGTCTAAAAAGAATACAGATGAATCTGGCTGGTGGATCATCTATGGCAATGTATGAAAATGATGAAATAGATATAACTGGCGTTGGGCTTTTCGATTTGGAGAGAATAAAGGACCCAAGTGACCCATTGCACTCTGATTTGCTTGTGGCAAACCCTAGCTTTTCTATTTCTTATGTAGGTTTTAATGCGCAGCAGCCCCCATTCGACGACCCTAAATTTAGGCAGGCTCTAAATCATGCTGTAAATAAAGAGTTGATTGCCAAGGAAGTTCTTGCAGATCTCGTAGTTCCCGCCTATGGAATACTTCCCCCTGGTTTTCCTGGTCATAATGAAAAATTAGATGGTCTCAGATATGATCCAGTTTTGGCCAAAAAACTTCTTTCTGAATCTGCATATGCGGATCCCTCTAGCAGGCCGAGAATCATAGTGACAATCCCAGGTTCGGGTGGAACTCCTAATTTAGATTTGGAAGTAATAATAAACATGTGGGAGGATGAGCTGGGTGTTGAAGTTGAAATTCAACAGGTCGAATGGGCCACTTATCTTCGAGATTTAGACAGGCAAAAGTTTCAAGCCTATGCAGGCCTGGGATGGGAGGCTGATTATCCTGATCCACAAGACTTCTTAGATATACTGTTCCATAGTGAAAGCGAAAATAATAACGGGGCATATTCAAATGCTGAAGTAGACAGTATTTTGGAGGCAGCCAGAGTGGAGGTTGACGTTGTCAAGCGTATGGATCTATACAGGCAGGCTGAGGAGTCAATAGTAGCAGATGCCCCATGGCTACCTTTGTGGTTCGCGGGAGAGAGACACCTGCTTATAAAACCATATGTTAAGGGGTATGTTGTTACTCCTATGATAGTTCCGAAAATGCGGCACGTTTATATTGAGGATTAATTTATTTCCGCTGAGTTAATCACGTTGTAGCTGGCAATGTTTGGAGTGATCACGCATGCTGAGTTTAAACTGGTGTTCTTTTCTCGGACTATTATTAGGTCTTGATACCAGCTGTGACGGATAGAAAGAATGTGGAAATTTGTTCTTCGGCGAGTAATTTGGATCCCATTTTTATTGACTGCCGTATCAGCTGTAACATTTGTCCTCGGGACTTACGGCCCAGGTGATCCGGTTCAGGTCATGATGGGGACGAAATATGACCCGATTGTGGCGGAGAGACTGAGGGAATCATTTGGTTTAAATAGACCTGTGATTGTCCAATATGCTGATTATATGTGGGGTGTTTTAAGAGGAGACTTCGGAGAAAGCCTCAGATATCGAGGTAAGTCGGTAGGTTCTTTGTTAGCTTCAAAAATGTGGGTTTCGTTTCAGGTCAATTTAGCTGCAATGTTTGTGAGCTTATCTATAGGATTACCGCTAGGGTTTTGGATTGCTCATAAACAAGGTACTTGGTTGGATCCAGCAACTGTTACGGTAAGCTTGGTTCTCATGTCGGTGCCCATAATGGTCAGTATTCCTTTAGTTTTATGGGGATTATGTTTAAAGTTGAGTTGGGTTCCCTGTTCTGGATGGGGAGGGTTATTTGACCCTCGAATAGTTGTGCCCGCTATCACTATGGGTATTCCTGGTGTCGCTGGACTAGCTCGACTCATGAGGGCTAGCACCCTTGACGTTATGGGAAGAGATTTTGTACGAACGGCTCATTCCAAGGGGTTGCACCCCTTACTCGTTGACTACAGACATATACTTCGAAATGCCTTAATACCCATAGTGACTATACTGTCGTTCTCACTAGCAGGAATGCTAACCACGGGCTTTATAACTGAGCGTCTTTTAGGGATACCCGGAGTGGGAGACTTCGCTATACAGTCTATTTTCAACAGAGATTATCCGGTAATTATGGCGATTACTATTATCACCTCGTCAGCCTTTGTCATCGCGAATTTAATAGCAGATATTGCCTATACATTTATTGACCCTCGTATAAGGCTTTCTTGATATGGATGATGTGAACGCCAAGGTATTATCGAGATCCAAACCTTTGTCTGGGCTAGATGAAAATCGGGGACACTTAAGAAGGGCCTTTGAAAGGCTGCTGCGAAAAAAACTTGCAGTGGCATGTCTGTTAATAATCGTTGTTATCTACCTATCTGGAATACTTGCTCCCTGGATTGCACCATACGGATATAACGATCAAGACTATTTGCACATCAGAGAATCCCCTAGTCTTCAACATTGGGCCGGTACTGACATGAAGGGTAGGGATGTTTTAAGCCGTGCATTGTGGGGTATACAGAACACAGTTGTCATTACCGTTGTTACCATGGCTACGGGGGGTCTCATTTTAGGGGTCTCTCTGGGGCTTGTGTCTGGGTACTTTGGTGGAAAGACAGATTCCCTAATTATGAGGGTAGGTGAGGTGTTTGCTTCTTTCCCTGATATTTTGCTTGTGATCCTACTAGCAGCTACGTTACGGTTACGTGTTCTGGAAGTTGTTTACTGGTTAGAAGATAATACTTTCCTAGATGGCTTAGTGAGGACGGGGATTGCCGATTATCTGGTGGTGGCACTGGCGCTGGTCTCATTTTCCTGGATAGGTATGGCTCGCCTCGTTCGGGGTCAGGTGCTATCTTTGAAACAGACCCAATATGTTGACGCCGCAGTCGCTGCCGGAGCCTCGACTACCAGAGTTCTATTTGTTCACCTGTTGCCAAACGCCATTGGGCCCATAATAGTCACAGTATCCATGGGTATGGGGGCTTTGGTAGGCACAGAAATTATTCTTAGCTGGCTTGGGCTTGGTATTCAGCCTCCCCGACCAAGTCTCGGGACTATGCTTTTGGAAGCAGGTAGTATAAGTGCTCTCAGAGTCGTACCTTGGATGCTCATTGCACCTGGTTTCGTTGCTTGGTCATTGGTGCTCTGTTGGAATCTGCTTGGAGATGCCTTGAGCGATGTGCTGAATCCTCATACTCGCTAAGGATGATGGCAAAAAACTTTTCATTGGGGATATCTGTCTGGTGGTGCTAGGATAGGTCAACTACTATGACCTGCGATTATTTCCCTTAAATTATTGAGGTATGAACTAATGAGTTTTAAGCTTCTTCTTTATGCTCCTGATGGGCATCCGGAACAAAACTTGCAGACATGGCCGGAAACTTTGAGGGATTTGATTCCAGGTATTGATGTCACTGTCGCAGAATCAGAGGGAGAAGCGATAGAGTCCATAAAGGATGCTGATGCAGCTTTTGGGAATATTGGTTCTCAGATATTCAGGCATGCTAATAATCTAAAATGGCTTGCATGTCCTCAAGCTGGTCCTTCTGCTGGGTGGTATCACTCCGATTTGATTGAGAGTGACGTTATCGTGACCAACACGAGGGATATTTACAACGATCATATAAGTACCCATATCATGTCTTTTATTTTGGCATTCGCAAGAGGTCTAAACCGTTACTTTCCACACCAGCTGAAAGGAGAGTGGCATAGGCCTAATTATCCGATTATGCATCTTCCCGACTCTACGGTACTGATAATCGGAGTTGGTGGCATAGGAACCGAGACAGCGCGGCTTTGTAAAAGTTTTGGTTTAACTGTGTTGGGAAGTGATCCTAGAGTTGAAGATTCTTTGGATCATGTTGACGAACTTGTCCATCCTGATGAAGTGGGTGTCATGATTCCAAGGGCAGATTTTGTTGTGAGCACAGTCCCGGAAACACCTCAAACGCAGAATTACTTCAATGCTAAGTTTTTCTCGCAGATGAAAAGGGAATCATACTTTGTGAATATTGGGAGGGGGGCCACCGTTGTTTTAGACGATCTTAACGAATCGCTTAGGAAAGGTGATTTGAGCGGAGCAGCGCTGGATGTTTTTCAAATAGAACCGCTTCCTCACGATCATCCACTTTGGACAGCTCCAGGCATTCTAATTACACCACATGTTGCAGGAGAAGGCCCCTATCTTCCAGAAAGACGGACTGAATTGTTTTTAAATAATTGCAAGAGATTTGCTAATGGCGAGGAACTTATCAATATTGTGGATAAGTCCAATTGGTTTTAGTTATCTGAAGACTTCCATGACAAAAGTACATTTAGTTGATGGTACATACGAATTATTTCGGTCTCATTATGGTCAACCACCAAGAATAGCCCCTGATGGAATGCCTGTGTCTGCAGTTCGGGGACTAATACAAACTTTACTTTCAATGTTGAAAATGAATCAAACCACCCATATCGCTGTCGCTTTCGATAGTGAAGTGGAGTCGTTCAGGAATGAAATCTTTCCTGAGTATAAAGACGGTTCAACAACTCCCGAAGAACTGAAAATGCAATTTCTTTTGGCTGAAAGAGCTGTAAGTGCTTTGGGAATAGTGTGTTGGCCAATGAGAGAATTTGAGGCCGACGATGCTCTAGGATCAGCCGCAATAAAGTATTCCCAAGATTCTTCAGTAGAAAAAGTTGTAATCTGCTCTCCAGATAAAGACTTGACGCAGGTTGTCAGAGGCAAAAAAGTAGTTTGTTTAGATCGTAGAAGGAACCAAATATACGATGAAGACGGGGTGAAAAATAAATTTGGGGTATCTCCGGAGTCCATTCCTGATTATTTAGGTTTGATGGGGGACACTTCTGACGGAATTCCGGGAATACCGAAATGGGGAGCTAAATCTAGCTCAACACTACTGGCTAGATATCATTCCATTGATCAGATACCTTCAGATTATCGACTATGGGATGTAACAGTGAGGTCTGCATCTGCCCTTAGTCTCAGTCTTGAAGGACATCGTGAAGAGGCAGCACTATATAAGGATTTGGCTACTCTGAGACTTGATGTGCCAATATTAGAAACTGTTTCAGAGTTGGAATGGAAAGGGGCGCATCCTGAGATGTTTCCGCAACTTTGCAAAGAGATTGGGATGGAGAATCTCTCTCGTCAACCACCTAGGTGGATTTCTGGCCAGGATTAGGTTTTATATTTAGTTCTTGGGGAGATAATGGGAGTGGAAACTCTTATTGTTGGTAATTACTGGTGCCCCCGGCGGGACTCGAACCCGCGCACCTGGCTCCGGAGGCCAGTGCTCTATCCGCTGAGCTACAGGGGCACAGAGATAGGATACATACTGAGGCTAACTAAGTCACAGGAACCATTTTAGTCAGGGTCGTTCCCGGTTGACAGTTTCCCAGATTTCCACTGGTATAAAAAGAAAATTCCATATACTGCGCCTATAGCGAGATATATGTAAGTGAAATAAAGTCTCTCTGACGAGTCAGTGAAAGGTAAATGCGCTAAAAATATCACAAGGAGTATCAGGCCTGCCTTCCAGTTAATAACTCGGTGGATAAGGAACATAACTCCTAGAGCTGATACAGCCGCAGTTAACAGAAATTCGACAGACTGCATATGGTTTAGTGGGAAACTTAATATTTCTCCTGCTGAAAGGCTGAAAACGCCCACCATACTGCCCACAAGTAAGGTTAGTTGATTAACCTCTGCAGATATCAGTGTTGTGAGACCAGCAACCGCGTTTGATCTCAGGCTGAATAATACGGCTATGATTATTTCAGGTGATTCAGATGCTAATGGTGCTATCCATTGAATAAGGATAAATTCGTCTATTCCCAACTCTAGACCACTTTCTACCAGTGCCTCAACGAATGGATGTGCTGCAACAATAATTACGATCGCGGAATAAATGAAAAGTGAAAGTACCATCAGACGTCTTACTAGTTTGCTTTGTTCACCAATGGCGAGGGAAGGGCCCATAAGTTCAGGTTCTTCTGCCTCCTTCGTGGAGCTTATCCACAGATATACGAGGTAGAGCGCAATTAGTGCAACTGCTACTACCACGTGCACCTGCTGCATAAAAAATATCAAAAATGTGACGAGGGTTGCTATTACCAGCATTATTATCTCTAGTCCCATTGTGCCTTTAATGTCTAGACTAGAGCGCCTCTTAAGCCAAAATATTAGTATTACGGCAGACCAGCCAAGACCAATAAGTAATCTGTTGGCCCCTGTTACGTTTGCTGCTACCCGTTCCATTTTGTCTGTAACCGCACCACCTGCACCGAATACCTGTCCAGCAGCGGATGCTTCCACGTACGATTGACCGGCATCCCATGCCAAAACTGCTTCAATAGCATATTCTGGGAGTATTGCTATCAAGGCGAGTATTGCTATAGCAAATGAAGCTGATATATCAACCTGAGCTGCCTCAGCACCCCAAGATATCAAAAACGCTCCACCCACAATCCCAAGACCAAATATAAAAGCTAGAAGAATTGGGTCAAAATGAAGATTTGCGAATACAATTATGAAGGATGGTATTCCTAAGGCGGCAAAAGCCCCCATTGTGATCCACGAAGATTTGTAACTCTTTTTTAAGGTTTGATCCATCTTGATAAATAACTCTCCTAAGTTATCCATAACGTGAGTTTTGTGATATTGCGGACTGATTTTAGTAGATACGGTTGCAGATTATAACAGTATTAGCTGTAAATCCTGTTGCGCATTTGGAGCCTTTCAACTAGAATT
>NZSI01000039.1 GCA_002696685.1 Chloroflexota bacterium
AACCTTATCAGAAACCACATCCCCCGCTATGGCTAGCGGGATCTTCAGAAGGTTCGATGAAACTTGCGGCAGCTAAAGATATTACGCCTTTGACTTCTAGCATGATGGGCATGGAGGGGGTGGCCTCTCAATTTGGAAGCTATGTTAGGGCACGAAATGATTTAGGTAAGTCAGTTGAAGACCTTCAAATGTCATTGCAATGTATGACTCATTGCGCTCCGACGATGGAGGAGGCGTTGAATCAACTGCCCTATATCAGATGGCAGATTCGTGCTCAGAAAGCTCTTACAGAGAGGAGAGTGGTAAATGGGAAAACTCAGGCTGAGCCATATGAGGGTGAAATGGCTCAGGATATTTTTTTGGACAGGACCTATCTGGGTGATCCTGAGTCTCTGATCAACAAATTCAAGCGGGCGAATGATATTGGTATCACTAATATCAGTCTCTGGATGGACTGGGGTGGGATAAAGCATGAGAACCTGATGGGGTCTATTAAACTCTTTGGTGAAGAAGTTCTACCAGTTTTAAAGGATCTTAATCCTCCTGAGAGTTCTGTAGCAAACGCTATTGCCTCAGCGGAAGTAGAGGGAACTTTTACTGTTACAGGAGATAGATTGTCAGCTGATGGTGGATAAGAGCACTTCGATTAAATGAATATTTTGGTGACAAATCCTGCTTCACGATTGTCCCGTGAGATTGTTCAGGCTCTCAGCCTTGCCCATGAAGTAGAGTTGGCAGAGGGTCCCTTTGGCCATGAAGAAGCCCAAAATGAACTTGTGAAAGACGTAGACACGGTAGTTCATTCCCTCCAGGATTCTCCGTCAATAGACGAATCTGAACGCCTTGACCAAGCAATGCGTCAAACTTACAACCTATTGTGGACATGTGTTCAAGGGGGAGTTTCTAGGTTTGTTTTCCTATCATCTCTTTCATCTATGAAAAGCTATCCAGAAAACTATTTGGTCAATGAAAAATGGAGACCCCTCCCAACGACGGAAATTGATGGACTTTGTTTTCACCTAGCCGAGTTTGTATGTAGAGAATATGGACGGGAACGAGGCATAGATGTTCGTGTACTCCGATTAGGGGATTTGGACTGGGACGGTGAATCAGATTCCGATTCTGTTCTATATGGTTCTGACGCTTTGAACGGGGTTATCAGGGCAATTGAAGTAGACTTGGAAGCAGGTTCATGGGCACCTGCCAGTAAATGGAACGTTTTTCACTTGCAGTCGGGTAATCCGTCGAAACCATCAAGATTTTCAACGAGGAAGGCGGAAATAGAACTGGGGTTTATTCCCGGAGGTTTCCAAGAATGAAAATTCTTATTCTAGGGTCTAATGGAATGTTGGGACCCTACGTTGAGAGGGTTTTACAAAACGACCATGATCTCCTTCTGACTGATGTAGATGATGAATATGATGGATGTAACGAATATAGTCAGCTTGATGTCTCCGATTTAGAAGGAGTTATATCTGCAGCTGAAGGTGTTGATGCAATCGTTAATCTTTCGGTTCTCAGGCCTGACCGACAAATTGCTTTCGATGTTAACGCACGAGGTTGTTACAACATGATGAAAGCTGCTGTGCAGCATGGTATATCCCGGGTAGTAAACACAGGGCCTCACTTTACGATTGCGGGTCCCAACTATGAAGATTTCGAGTTCAATATAAGCACAGAAATACCTTCGCAGTCTGGAACGGGTTTGTATGCACACACCAAGTCTTTGGGTCAGGAAATCTGTAGGGTCTACTCTGAAAATCACGACTTACATGTAATTACATTACTTTTTTACAACTTCAGGGAGCCTGCCGATAACATGCTTCCAGAATCCAGGGCAGATTCTCACCAGTTTGTACCGTTCTCAGTAACCTGGGAAGATGCTGCCCGTGCTTTTCCACTTGCGTTGGAGATCCCAGAGACCCAGTTACCTTCCAAGTGTGAGTTATTTAACATATTTTGTGATTTGCCTCACGGGCAATTTCAGAATGAAAAATCCCGGCGTATCCTAGGTTGGGACCCGACGGATAATCTTGATAAGTATTGGAAAAAAGATTCAATCTAAAGGCATATTAAGTGGATAGGAGAGCGATATGGCAGGTGATGGAACAACTCAGGGGCGAGATGTAGGATTTATTCTTGAGCAGGGAGATATTAGTAGGCCACCCACCGGGAGGCCTGTGATATATGCCACCAACGGAATTATCTCGAGTGGACATTACTTGACTTCAATGGCTGGTATGAGGATGTTGATGTCAGGTGGGAATGCTTTTGATGCGCTAGTTTCAGCTACTTTCGCCGCTGCAGTAGTGGAGCCAGTAGCATCCTATTCTCTAGGCGCAGAGGCCACGTTTATGTTTCACGACGCAGGAACTGGAGACTTCCTGTCTTTGAGTGGACAAGGTCCTGCATCCTTAAAGGCAACCCCTGAATTTTTTAAGTCGCGGGGGCATGATTCGATACCGACGGGCCCGGGTGCGGACGCGCCGCTTTCCTTTACTGTTCCGGGGGTGGCAGCTGCTTGTTTCTCTATGTTAGAAAAGTATGGGACCAAAAGTGTCCAAGAAGTTTTGTCAGTGTCCATTGAATATGCAGAAAATGGAATCCCTAACTATGAATATATGACTGGACGCCTAGATGCTGGTGACGCTGTGAGCCAGTTTAAACTTTTCCCACCGGGGGGGTTGGAGATTTTTTTTGACGATGGTGATATACCCGACCCAGGAACCTTGCTTGTTCAGAAGTCTTTAGCCCGCACATTTCGCATGATGTCTGAGGCAGCCGACAAAGCAGGCCTCAAAAGGCTTGATGGTATCAGTGCTGCCAAAGATTGTTTTTACAGTGGAGATATTGCCTCTTCTATATCTGATGCCTCACGGAGAGTCGATGGGATTTTAGATAAGTCGGATTTAGAAAATTATGAGCCGAAATATTCGGAACCTATAGGCACCACCTACATGGGTTATGGCGTTCATGGACACTCGACTTGGACCCAGGGCCCAGTTTTACAACAGGCTCTTAATATATTGGAGTCTTTCGACCTTAAATCCATGGGCCATAATAGCGTGGAATACGTACACACAGTTACCGAAGCTTTGAAACTTGCACTAGCGGACCGCGAAGCTTTTTATGGGGATCCTGACTTTGCTTCTGTCCCTGTGGAGGGCCTTCTATCAAAGCGGTATGCGGCTGAAAGAGCGAGGGAAATCGATCATATGAAAGCCTATCCCGGAATGCCTAGTCATGGTAATCCGTGGGAATATTCAGCAGTTCAGGGTGAGGTTTCTCCACAACCTTCATACTCTTCAGGCGGTCCGATGGATCTCCAGCACGAAAGCGGAACTACCCACATAACTGTTATGGATGGGCAGGGCAATATCGCTTGTTCCACCCCGAGTGGAGGCGCTTTCAACAAGTCTGTATTTTTCCCTGAATTAGGATTTGCCATAAGTACTAGAAGTGAGATGCTTAATTTCACCGAAGGTCACCCTAACGTGGTAAAACCTGGAAAGCGCCCTCGCACCACTATCATCAACTACATGATTACCAAGGACGGTGTCCCTATAGCAACTATTGGATGCCCTGGCGGGGATGCCCAGGCTCAGGCTAATCTTCAACTCGTTCTTAATACGCTACTTTGGGGCATGAACCCGCAGGAGGCGGTGGAGGCTCCGAGATTTTCCAGCCTCAGTGCACCTAACTCGTTTTATCCACACACCTATTTGCCTAATCAATTGTCGATGGAAGACGGTTTTTCCGAAGGCGTATCAGAGGGTTTAGCCAAGAAAGGTCACGATATTGTTAACGCTGCTACCTGTGGTATGGGTGCGGCAGTTGCCATTCGGAATCCTGATAGTGGTGTGCTTTCGGCAAGTGCTGATCCAAGAAGAGCTTCTTATGCAATTGGGCTTTAAATATTCCCATACGGATTTGGAACTTATAACGTTGGCAAATTCCTTTTTGGTATGTAGAAGTACCTCGAAACCGTAGCCTTCTTCCAAGCTTTATGGGTAATATGCGCCTATGAAGAAAGTGACCGTGATTTTTATGCTCGCTGTTTCACTTCTGGTTATGGCCGCCTGTCAGCAAAGTGGTGGTGGCCTATATTTCACATCTGATCGGGATGGAAACACGGAAATATATCAGACAGTGATTGGTTCAGGAGAAGAGATAAATATCACGGAAACAGGAGAGGATGAGTTTGATGCTATTCTCTCTCCAGACAGGCAGTGGATAGCTTTTCGCGTTGGTGATGAAGAAAGTTCTTCGATAGACGTTTTGAACCTGGGGTCAGGAAGTGCACCAGAGCGCTACACAGTATCACGAGGTTCAGGGAGTTTCTTTACGCCTGTATGGAGCAACGACAGTAAACGTATAGCGTTTGCCGGAGACATTGGGAACAAAGGTGCCAGGGTTTTTATTACTGAAATAACTGAATCGTTGCCGGCTAGATTGTCAGATATAGAAGTAACGGGTGTTGGAGACTGGTCTCCCGACGGTGAATCAGTAGTGTTTTCCTCTGAAACTGGGTCTAGGTTGGGGATACATGTTAGAAATCCCGATGGGGTCAACCAGAGGCAAATGACTTGTGGCAAGGACTACGATGCGGTGTGGTCTCCTGACTCCAAACGTTTAGCATTCATTTCTGAGAGAGAAGGTAATCCTGATATATATGTTATGGAAAGAGACGCTGAAGACGAATTGTGCCCAAATACCAAGGACTCTCGCAAGGAGGTTTTGCGCCTCTCAGAGACTGATGAGGCGGAATCAGATATCTCATGGTCTCCCGACAGCAAACAACTCCTTTTTGTCTCCGAAAGAGATGGGAACAAGGAGATATACGTGATGGAAAGCAGCGGAAATAAACAATCCCGTCTTACGTTCAATGAAAAAGCTGATTATTCGCCAGTATGGTCTCCAGATGGAAGAACTATTGCATTTGTTTCGGAACTTGATGGTGATCCTGATATTTTTACGATGGATGTCAACGGACAGAATCAGACTCGGATAACGAATAATGATTCGGCTGATACAGATCCTCGGTGGTAGTTGTTCTCCGAATCAAAAGCTTTGATGGTTTAGCAAGTGGGGATATTAAGCCACAGGTCCTTTGTACATCTAACATGGTGTTAAGAAAATCTTAGCTTGATATGTGTCCGCTGATATAATTTTTATGTTGGTCAGACCACCCATTTATAATCTGAATTATTGGGCAAGTATGGGTTATTGAGTTGGTATTTAAAGAGAATTTCCAAAGATCGTTCCATGTCTAATACTGTCAAGGGGAACCATAGGCGCATCGTAGTTAAGGTGGGCACAAGCCTTCTAACAGGAGGGACAGATGAACTCGATCTGGATATGGTTGGAAACGTCGTATCACAGATTGCTACTCTCAGTATTAGCGGGATGCAAATCATATTGGTTTCTTCAGGTGCGGTTGCAGCCGGAAGGGGTGTTCTAAGGGGATTTAGCGGCCAGCGTGGTACTGGCGATTTACCTGGCAGACAGGTACTGGCTGCAGTTGGCCAAGGTAGATTGATCCACGTGTACGAGGAGGAATTTGCTTCTCATGGTTTGGTATCTGCGCAGGCGCTTCTGTCGCGCAGAGATGTAAACGATAGACTGGGATATCTTAATCTAAGAAATACGCTTTCTGCTCTTATGGATAATGGAGTCATTCCTGTAGTCAATGAAAATGACGTTGTGGCGGTGGATGAGTTAGAAGGGGAGGTTTTCGGGGACAATGATAATTTGTCTGCTTTAATCGCCAATTTGGTTGACGCTGACCTGCTAATAATTCTTGGAACTGTAGGAGGCATGTACACCAGGGATCCCAACCTTCATGAGGATGCAGAAATTATTCCCGTTGTTCACAGATTGGATGACAGCATAAGTTCTTTAGCGGGTCCTTCTGCTGACAAAATGGGTAGGGGTGGTATGGTCACCAAGATTGAGGCTGCCCGCTTGGCGACAGCTTCTGGGGTTGATGTTGTGATAGCCAGTGGGTTAGATGGAGACGCGATCACTCGCCTTGTGGCAGGGGAGAGTCTGGGAACTCTATTCAAAGCCACAGTGAGTAAGCTAGAGAGTCGCAAACGTTGGATGTTGAGCGGTTTGAGAGATGCTACTGGCGCAAAAAATGCCATTGAAGTGGATGAGGGTGCCGTTAACGCTATGACAAGTGGTAACACGAGCCTGCTTCCGGCCGGAATAGTTGGGAGCCGAGGGACATTCGTCAGGGGGGATATCGTTTCGGTTCAAGACTCTAATGGATTTATCATTGCCGCAGGTATATCCAACTACGGAGCAGAGGATGTAAAAAAACTGTGTGGAGTCAGGTCGAGTAGAATTGAGGAGATCCTTGGTTACCACTACGGAGATGAAGTAATCCACAAGGACAATTTAGTACTTCTGAACGATTGATACAGGATTAGGAATGGACTCTGGGGAATTGAGGAAAATAGGGAAGGCGGCCACGTCTTCCGCACGAAGTTTGGCTTCCCTATCAGGGGATGTTAGGAATAAAGCTATTAGCAACATAGCAGATGGGCTATCGTCGTCAAGACCGGAAATTACCTTGGAGAATTCTCGTGATATAGAGAAGGGTAGAGAAAAAGGACTTTCTGAAGCTGTGTTGGATCGCCTTTTATTGAATTATGAACGGATTGATGCAATTGCGCGTGACGTTTTGAGCGTTGTAGGGTTGCCGGACCCGGTCGGGGAAACCATTGAGATGAATACGATGCCCAATGGGCTTGAAATCAGTCGAAGAAGGGTTCCCCTGGGTGTGATAGGCGTGATTTATGAAAGCAGACCCAATGTAACTGTAGATATATCTGCATTGTGTTTGAAGTCTGGTAATGCTGTGATACTTCGGGGAGGGAGCGAAGCTTTTCATTCCAACACTGTTTTGGCGGATGTGATCAGGGCTGCCATTTTGGACGCAGGAATATCAAAAGATGCTGTTCAAATTGTAGGTAGCACGGACAGAAAATTTGTGTCTGAAATGCTAAAAATGGATGAGTTTATTGATCTTATGATTCCCAGGGGAGGAGCAGACTTGGTGGCTCGAGTTGCGAAAGAAGCTTCGATGCCGTCTATAACAGGGGGAGTTGGAGTGTGCCATACATATGTAGATGAGTCAGCTTCTCTGGATATGGCAGTGGATATAGTTTTCAATGCGAAAGTTCAAAGACCGTCTGTTTGTAACGCCCTAGATACAATGTTGGTCCATGTTTCTGCGGCTCCAGAATATTTGCCCAAAATTGCCAATGCTTTTGCTGAGGCAGGGGTGGAAATGCGCTGTGATACCCGGTCAATGTCGATTTTGGGGAGCCGAGAGGATGTAAAAATCACTCCCGCTGTTGAAGAGGATTGGGATACTGAACACCTCTCTCTTACTGCCGGCGTGAAAATTGTCGACTCTTTGGAAGCTGCCCTCGACCATATATTGAACCACGGGACTGGCCATTCAGAAGCGATCGTGACTGAAGATACTTCTTCTGCAACCAGATTTTTAAACGAGGTTGATTCGAGTGCGGTAATGGTCAATGCTTCAACGAGGTTTAACGACGGTGCGCAGTTTGGGTTAGGTGCAGAAGTTGCGATAAGTACCAATAAAATGCACGCTCGCGGGCCAATGGGACTAAAGGAATTAACTTCTTATAAATGGATAGTTTTAGGCGATGGACACATTAGGGAATAGGTAATGCAAGAAGAAACGTCTTTTTTTACTTCAGAAGTCCGAGCAGAACTTAGAGAATTTGTTGCTCAGCTTGAAGAGGATCTCAGTAATCAGGTACAGATAACGGAAATGGGCCCTGTTGACGCTAGAAAGGAACGTGAAAATGGAACTCCTACAAGGCCGAAACCAGTCCTTTCTGATAAAGCTATTATGCGCGACATACCTACAGATAATGGAGCGGTTCCAGTAAGAGCTTTTATTCCTACGACGCAAATAGATGGCGTGTATTTACATATTCATGGGGGAGGGTTTGTCACAGGCCGAGCACATCATCAGGATGAACAATTGCTTGAGATTATGGAAGATGCCAATGCCGTCGTTATTAGTGTTGACTATCGATTGGCTCCAGAAAATCCATATCCGGCTGCGCAAGACGATTGTGAAGCAGTTGCTGAGTGGGTTATAGAAAATGCTCCGAAAGAGTTCGGCACAGACCGAATTGCGATAGGTGGAGAATCCGCCGGTGGCCATCTAGCTGCTTCAACTATGATTCGAATGAGAGATCGACACGGATACTCTGGCTTTGCTGCAGCGAATCTAGTCTATGGGTGGTTTGATCTGTCTTCCACTCCAAGCAGCCGTCTCTGGGGGGACCGCTATCTCATTTTAAATACTCCGATCATGGAATGGTATTCGGAGCAGTATGTCCCTGAGCCTAAGATGCGCAGAGACCCGGATGTGTCACCTCTATTCGCTTCCTTGTACGACCTTGCTCCCGCTTTGTTTACGGTAGGCACATTGGATCCTTTGCTAGATGATTCATTGTTCATGCATTCCCGTTGGTTTGCTTCTGGAAACCCGTCCACCTTAAATGTTTATCCTGGCGCGACTCATTCTTTTGATAAGCAGCCAACCAAGTTGGCTGAACTTGTCAAAGCTAAAATGAGAGGCTTTATAGCGGAGAGTTTTCAGTCTTGACGCTGGTATAAAGGATTATTACAAGAATATAGCCGACAATTGCAGTAACAAAGATGGGATTATAGCTGCCTCTCCAGCTTGCTACCAAAGCTCCAGCGGTTGGTCCTATGCCCATTGCGGCCGTCCTACTGGGACCTGTTATTCCGGTTACTGTTCCGAAAGATCCTCTGTTAAAAACTGTCCCTAACATCATGCTGCCCAGGACATTTACGGCCCCTGTGATGGTGGTCCACACTACAACGAGCGGAAAGCCTAGATCGAGCGGCGTCACCATCGTGAAAATAAGAGTTGGCAAAATTGCTGATAAAACAATAAGAATAGCTATTTTTTTTATCGTGAACCGATCGGTAAGCCAGCCCCATAACGGCACAGTCATGCCTCCTAAAAAGTTTCCTAATGTAAGTGCTCCCGCGGCTGTGACTTGTGTCATGCCTCCGTCTACAAGGAATGGCACCAATTGAAATACGACCATGGAGGTTGAAGCCACCGCTACGAATTCTGCGGTGAGTATGAACCAGAACGACGGTAGAGATATGATTTCTCGTAGAGCCCATTTACGTTCGTTGGAAGATTTATCGCGGTTACTTGACGAAAGTTCTTCGCTTTCCCTTACTGAAGCCCCGTCTGGTAGTTGACCAACGTTTTCCGGTTTATGTCTAACCATTAAGAATATTGGTAGTGACAGAGGAATCGCAGTTAATCCAAGAATTCTATAAGCCGATCGCCAGGAAAATGCTGTGGAGAGTGCAGTTATTATCTGAATGTTTACAGATTCACTTGTAATACGATTTAGAGAAGTGATCCCCATCGCAAGATTTCTTCGCTTATTGAAGAAATTTACTGCTATCGTCCTAGGAATAAGGTTTTGTAGGTTGGGTCCGGCTATTGAACGGACAATTATGTAAGAAAAGAAAAACTGCCAGACCGTCTGAGATTCTGACATGTATATGAGTCCCAACCCTACCAGTATGGCCGCACTTAACATCATCCACCTGGGTCCGAATCTGTCGACTAGTCTACCTATGAATGGCATCGTCATACCTGAGGTCCAGGTGCCGAGAGTGGCGGCTAGAGCAATGGTTTTTCTATCCCATTCCATATCGTGGGCAATCAGGTCCTGAACTCCCGCGAGGACAGTTTGGGAAACGCTGGCTGCTATAAAAGCCCCCACGGCCGCAACTCCCAACACCAGCCATCCGTAGAAAAACGGAGGCCTAGGGTGCCACGTGTAGATTAGGTTTAAAAGATTTTTCAAAAGTATTCCAATCGGTGTGCTCGCCATCATTCAAGCGACACATTACGTAATTCTAATAACCTTTGACAGTATCAATGGAAACGTAAGGCCACATGATACTATTTCGCGGCTTTTCTACTAATATTTGCATTTGAAGTAATCATGCCGCTTAAGGAGCAAAAGATGAGTTACGAATTCATTAAATATGAAGTTTCTGACAATGGTGTCGCCAAGGTGCTACTCAACAGACCCGAGAAATTGAACGCCCTAAGTCAGCCATTACAGAGGGAATTATATGACTGTCTTCAGGAGGCCGACGATGATCTGAGTGTCAGAGTTATAACTTTAAGGGGTGCCGGTAGGGCTTTTTGTGCTGGGTACGACGTAACACCTCCACAGACGGAGGAAGAGAGAACAGCATCTGCCGAGAGGAGGGGGCATATCAGGCAGGACATGCATAGGTTGAGAAAAACTGCCCGCCTGATGACCTCTGTCTTTGATCTTAGTAAGCCGGTGATTGCCGGGATACATGGTCACGTTATAGCAGGTGGAACTGATTTAGCTCTTCACTGCGACATTGTCATAGCGGCTGATGACGCCAATATTGGTTTTCCGCCAGTTCGTTCAATGGGCACACCTCCTACACATATGTGGACATACATGGTGGGCCCCCAAAGGGCGAAGTGGTTTATGCTCACAGGCGAGACGGTATCTGGCAAGGAAGCAGAAGAGATGGGCTTGGTGATGCAATCGGTGCCTGCTGAGAGTCTGGATGCTGCTGTAGATGATTTAGCAAACAAGATGGCGAAAATCCCGTGGGACATGCTTGCTGCAAACAAAAGCATTGTGAATAAGGCGCTCGACCTTATGGGTAGAAACATGATGCAGACAATCGCGGCCGAAACTGACGCTGTTGCACATCAATCAGAGATTGTCAGGGAGTTTAATAGAATATCAAATGAGCAGGGACTAAAAGCTGCACTTGCCTGGAGGGATGCTCCGTTCAGCGATTAGTAAATTATCTGAATTATTTTTTGGGTTTCGCTGATTTAACAGATAGGAGGAATAATGTCTGAGAGTAGGATAGAAAGAGCAGGTCACTCCCTTTATAAAGAATTCACGTCTAGAGAGCAATTTTCTCTGATGGTGGGACCCGATGCTCCAGTCGACATAGAAGAAGCGTATTCCGTACAGGATATCTACATGGATCTCAAGGCAGCGGATTCGGGAGGCTATGCGGGTTACAAGATCGCCTACACCACAAAGGTAATGCAGGAGAGACTTGGTGCTAAAGAGCCTGTTTATGGAAGAATACTTTCGGACGGTGTCTTTAATTCTCCCTGTAAAGTACAAGCCTCGGATTATGTGAACATTGGTGTTGAATGCGAGGTTGCTGTAACACTTGGAAAGGATTTACTTCAAGGTGAGGCGCCTTTTACAAGAGAGACTGTTTACGAGTCAGTAGCACATATCGCGCTCGCCTTTGAGGTTATAGACGGCAGACCATTCTTAGGAGATGCCAGTATTCCTCAATCTATAGCTACCAATATCAGCGGTGCAGGAGTTGTAATGGGCGATACGGTTGAAGGCTGGCGCGACCTCGATGTTCCCGGGGCTGTATGTGAACTCAAGTTAAACGGGCAATCAGTTGGAACAGCCAGAGGAGAGGATGTTAATGGACATCCCGTTGAACCAATGATATGGATAGCTAATGCGGTCGCATCTCGTGGCAAGTCACTTCGCAAGGGGGATGTTGTAATTACAGGTAGCATGATACCTCCAACCTTTATTGAGGCAGGTACCATCGCTGTCGTTGAAATGGATAATCTTGGGTCCGTATCGCTTGATGTGTGGTGAGCATTTCACCTTTATTAGTTAGATGTTTGGAGGTGCCCATATGATGCAACCTGGTCAACCCCTTCTAGATGTTCACCAATGTGTATCCTACTGTGTTGGTAGTTTTGGACAGGGACTGGATCATCCTGAATGTATTGCCTGGGGCTGTGATGGATTTGCCTATGCGGGTGGTGAAGGAGGGCAGATATATCGGATTGATATAGCTGCTGGGACGTTTGAACAGTTTGCTACAACTCCGGGTTTCGTGGGTGGAATATGCCAGGATTCTGACCATAACTTATACGCTTGTGTTGGTAGTGGGGTCTACAGGATTACTCCTGGCGGAGCTGTCTCCTTGTATTCCGACGGGGATTACGGCGAGAAAATGGTGGCGCCTAATTATCCGGTTTTTGACGCTGATGGAAACTTGTATGTTTCAGACGCTGGGATATGGGGAGAATCGAACGGAAGGGTTTTCCGCATTAGACCGGGGGGCCATTCAGACGTGTGGTCCGAATATCCTAAGACGTTTCCAAACGGTTTATGCCTGTCGCCTGACGGTAAGTATCTTTATGTGGCGGCTAGTCTCGATCAGCCACGAATAGAGCGAATCTTAATAAATGACGACGGCACACCAGGATCTAGGGAAATAGTCACGTCGGTGCCTCGAAGTGTGCCTGATGGTCTTGCTTTTGATGATGGAGGCAGCCTTTACATATCTTGTTATCGCCCTGATCGAATATGGCGTTATAAAGAAGATGAAGGGCTTGAAATACTGGTGGATGATTATGAAGGAACCCTCATGGCAGGCCCCACCAATATAGCTTTTTGCGGAACCGAGAGAGATGATTTATTGAGTTCAAACCTAGGGAGGTGGCACATCAGTCGCTATGATCTCAGTAAAATTGGCAACCCAAAAGGTGCCCCATTAAACTATCCCAAGATCTTAATTAGCCGGTAGCGAGGAATTCAGATGTCAGATTTAACAGGTAAGGTGGCCATAGTCACAGGTGGTGCCCAAGGAGTTGGGGGTGGAATATCTAGGAAAATGGCCTTGGCTGGAGCAAAGGTACTCGTAGCTGACATTGATCTGAAGACGGCAAATAAGACGGTAGATGCAGTAGTAGATATCGGTGGCACTGCCTCCGCGATAAGGATAGATGTAAATTCCTACGATGATTTGAAATTGATGGTAAATGAGGCCCAGGTTTTATGGGGGAGAATCGACATATTGGTTAACAATGCTTATAACGCTGCAGACGGGCAGCAGGGTGGAGCTTTAGAGGTATCTGAAGAAAAATGGGAAAGTGACATACATTCATTGGTGACTTCTGTGTATGCAGGGAGTAAGTATGCGATACCGGTTCTTGCAGAAGGGGGTGGAGGATCAATTGTTAATATCTCATCTGTACATGGGTTACTCATGGCTCGCAAGGCGCTTACCTATGAAACTGGCAAGGCTGCTGTTATAGCTATGACACGTCAAATGGCAGTCGATTACGGGGAGTTGGGAATAAGAGTTAACGCTATTTGTCCGGGACATATCGTTACTGAACGCATATTTGAGAGCACATGGAAAGATAATCCAGAGGGGTTAAAATTTTTTGAAGACCAATACCCTGTAAGACGGACTGGGGTTCCAGAAGATATCGGCAACGCTGCTGTTTTTCTCAGCTCGGATGACGCATCTTTCATAACTGGCCATGCTCTTCCGGTTGATGGAGGTCTTACAATCCAGTTGCAGGAGAATTTTGGGGTACAACAGGCTCAATATGCCAATGAGAACCCGGACGCCAAGATGCCTTACAAAAGATAGGTGCAGAAATGTCAAAAGTCGCCGTCAATGGGATAGAAATTGAATATCAGCGATATGGGCCTGACAGCAGCAAGGCAAAGTCGATAGTATTTGCTCATGGAGCCGGAGGCAATTTGCTCTCATGGTTTCAACAGATACCTTATTTTTCCCGTAAATACGATTGTGTTGTTTTCTCACACAGAGGATTTGGTCATTCGCATGACTTAGATAATGGTCCTGGCATGGAAGCATTTTCTGATGATTTAGGGGGACTCACAGAGGCATTGGAAATCGAGAGATTTCACCTGGTGGCTCAGTCCATGGGGGGCAGGACAGCTTTAGGATTTGCAGTCAATCAGCCAGAAAAGGTTTTGAGCATAACTTTTGCTGATACGACTGGCGCTATGGGAGAGGAGGATGTTGAAGCCGCTCTCACTGACTGGAGAGATTCTCATCCAGATACGAGAGGGATTGGATTCCGGGCGCTCTCAGAGGGTTTTCGTGAACGAAATCCGGATATGGCGAACCTATATCTTCAAATTCAAAGGTCTAATCCCCCCAGGGATATGAGTGGAGGGATACTTTACGGTGGACCTAAGGGTACTGAACTTAAAAAACTAACCATGCCTGTTCAGTTCATAGTAGGCGAAGAAGACGAAATCACTCCTCCTCATGTGCTTCAAATAGCATCACACCATATTGAAGGATCCCGGGTTATTGTCATCCCTGATTGCGGCCACTCTGTCTATTTCGAAAAGCCAGACATATTCAATTTTGAAGTGGGAAGATTTATCGACCCATAGTTCTGCTAGATATCTTGAAAAGGTACCCATCTATGAGTGATAACTTCTGGAATAGATCTATCGCAAACTCCTAGGACACGCGATACTGCTCCAGGAATTCTAGATTGGGTTCCATGCCAAATCCTGGCAAGTCGGGCGGGCTTACAAATCCGTTTTCCACCTGGAGTGTGTAGCTGAAAACCTTGTCGAATATAGGATCCGTTTCTCCTCTGTAGTACTCAAGGATTAATCCGTTTGGTATTGCGCAGAGGAGGTGAATGTGTACTTCCTGTCTTCCGTGAGGTGCAATTGGGAGATTATGTGCTTGGGCCTGTGCTGCGACTTTCATGAATTCTGTAGCTCCACCCATGATGAGTGCGTCTGGTTGAAGGATTGCAGCTGCCCTGCTTTCTATTAGGTCCCTGAATCCGTACTTTGTATATTCGTTCTCCCCGGTTGCAATAGGTATAGACGTTGCCTGGCTAATTAGAACGTGGCCTTTGTAATCGTCTGGGGGAATAGGCTCCTCGAACCAAAATATGTCATATGGTTCCATTTTACGAGCTATTTCAATTGCTTCGTAATAACGATAGGCGCAGTTCGCGTCTACCAGCAGTTTCACGTCTGGCCCCACTGCCTCTCGAACTGCTTTTACCCTCTCCACATCTTCGTTAATCGGGACGGCACCTATTTTCATTTTTACGGCGTCCGCGCCCATTTCAACACTAGTAGTCATTTCATTCTGCAGCTCAGCTAATCCTTTCCCTTCCTCGTAATACCCTCCTGCTATATATACAGGTACTTTTTCTGTGTAGCCTCCAAGTAGTTTATACACGGGCTTATTTGCAGCTTTACCTTTTATGTCCCAAAGGGCTATATCAATACCGCTTATAACACGGGTTGAAAGGCCACGCCTTCCGGTTATCTTTGGCTCCCAGAGTTCGTCCCATATACGCTCATTGTCGAAGGGGTCTTGTCCAATTACGAAATCCTTGTAGTAGTCAAAAATTGACTTAACTATCTCGTCTGATGAATGTGTCCCACCAATCTGACCCACCCCTGTAATTCCTTCATCCGTGTCAATAAAGACGAAATTCCGTCCGTCATGAGTGTAGGTGTGCTTGCCATTACTTTGAGGTACTCTCTTTGGCCAGCGATAACACTCTACTCTCATGTTAGTTATTTTCATTTGATTAACTCCAGCGAATAATTTTTCAGTACTATTTATTAACTACACTGACTGCCGATTCTAGCATGACAAAACCCGTTGCGTAATTTCAAATTTGTTGGTCCTGTTGATGTACTATTTCCGTTATGGGTACTAGATATACTTATTCGCAATGGGATGGAACCCAAAGTCCCTTTGAAAAGTTAGACACAGCGTTTGATCGGCTTTCTGAGGAGATACTGGAAGCTGGTGACGTAAACGAAGCTTTGCGCAATCTCTACGCCGAAGGGTTTCATTCCGATAGGCCTGATCCCCATGTGGATGGAGAAAGGGGTCATTCGACCGGTATTAGGCCTGTAGGGGGACTCAAAGATCTTCGGCGGCGCCTTGAAGAACTTAGGAGACTCAATCAGGAATACTTCGATTTAGAATCACCACTTCGTGAAATCAGTGAGCAGTTGCAAGACATAGTCAATACGGAACTAGACGGAATCGATCGCCGGCTCGCCGAGGCTTCTGAGTACCTCAACAATTCTAGTGAATCAGAGAGGAGTTCACTAGGCTTTGCGATGGATCTTCTTGAAAAAAGAGTTACTGAGAGCCGCAAAAAACTTGAAAATCTTCCGGAAAGTATTTCAGAGTCCGTAACGCAGCTATCTCGGTATGAATTTATGGACTCCGCTGCTCGTGATAAGTTCGAGAAGTTGATCGAAACTTTAAGTGAACAGTTAATTAGGAGTTTTTTTCAACATACTAAAAATGGTCTAGGAAACCTATCGAAAGATAATGTGGAACACATTCGAAATGCGCTGCACGAGATTAACCGTATGCTCAGAGATCGTCTGGCCGGTGAAGATGAGAAATTTGATGAGTTCATAGATAAATTTGATGATCTTTTTGGTGTGAAAGGAAGTCCGCAGAGACCATCTAAACTTGATGATCTTATCGAAAATTTACGAAATAACTTTATTGCTATGCATTCGATTTCGGCCAGTCTTTCGGATCAGATGAAAGATGAGTTATCAGAAATACTCAAGCTGCCTATTGATCCTGAAATATCGTCTTCACTAACGGAACTTGGTGGCTATATCCAGGAAATTTCACCCTTTGATGGTTTGATTGATGCTTATAAATTTTCAGGTTCTTCAGACATTTCGTTAGAAAAGGGATTGGAATTAGTCGACGAAATGAGGAGAATTAATGAGCTGGATGCCACAATCAGAGAGGTGATGAGAAGTGGGAGGGTGGCAGATCTTGATTTGGACGAAGTGGAAAATCTTTTAGGGGAAGAAGCTAGATTCGAACTGGAAGAGGTTCGGCGGATGGTTCAGGCACTTGAAGAGGCTGGTTATCTCAATTCCGATCGTGACCGATTCTCTCTTGGCCCTTCAGCTGTAAGGCAGATAGCCCAGAAAGCGATGAAAGAAGTCTTTGACCGAATGAAGAAAGATAGGCTTGGCGATCACGAAGCTTACGTCAGTGGTGACTGGGGGGATTTAACCGGTGAGACACTTCCCTACGAGCCTGACAGTTCATTCAATATAAATTTGCAGAAGTCACTATTCAATACGGTCAAACGGCAGGGTACGTCAATCCCTTTGAAAATGTCTTACGAAGATCTTGAAATTAACGAACACGAGCATTTGACCAGGTCAGCCACGGTGCTGATGATTGATCAAAGTCGGTCAATGGGTATGTACGGAACATATACTTCGGCAAAAAAAGTGGCCTTAGCACTGTATTGGCTCATTAAAACTAAATTTCCTCGCGACAAGTTTTTTGTTGTTGGGTTTTCTGATTACGGGATGGTGATACAAGGGGAAGATATAGCGGAGTCAACTTGGAATCATTGGGTTGCTGGGACCAATATGCATCACGGACTCATATTGGCTCGTCAATTGCTTGCCAGAGAGAATGCCGGTAACAAACAGATACTTATGGTGACGGACGGCGAGCCAACTTGCCATATGGAGGGAGCCCAGGCCTATTTTAGCTACCCACCCAGTGATCGAACTCTGGACCAAACCTTACGAGAAGTGAAACGTTGTACCAGTGAAGGGATAGTTATAAACACGTTTATGCTGGAAGAAAATTACACCCTCATGGAATTTATTGACAGCATGGTGAATGTTAACGGTGGCAGGGCTTTCTACACGAATCCCGACGAGTTGGGAAAATACGTTCTTGTGGATTACGTAAAAGGAAGAAGGCTTCGGGTTTAGCTTCTCTGAAATTGTTATAGTTAGCTATTCTTGACTAGCACATTTCACGACAGGGGTATAGTGGGTCTCACCGATGGCATATGCTTATTGATCACTTAGCCGGTTTTTGGCTAGAATAGGCGTCATACTGCTATCGGTGCAGGGTTTGAAGGCTTATTAGTGTAATTCGTCAATAGGAAGGTTAAAGAAGATGGGAAGTAATGATCTCGCTCTAAAGGCACATCTTCTCAGACGCGCTGGGTTTGGAGCTTCCCGCAGCGAGCTTGAGGAAATTGCCAAGAACGAATATGAAGAAATAGTGGAGGATTTGCTGCATCCTGAAAGGTTTGAGGACCTGGATGAGGATTATATAAGGCGGTACAATCCGGAGCTTTCCTATCATGACGGTCACCAGCAGCATGCTGGTAGATGGATATGGAGGATGATAAATACTAAGAGACCTCTTGAAGAGAAAATGGCTCTTTTTTGGCATCATGTATTTGCCACCGCATATTACAAGAGTGAACACACCCCTACTTTGATCGCACAAATAGACACTTTCCGAAACAACGGGCTGTCCAATATTAAAAAAGTTCTTAATGACTTGGCCAAAGATCCTGCTATGAACTACTGGTTGGATAATTGTGAGAATCATTCGGATCAGCCAAATGAAAATTGGGGAAGAGAACTGCTTGAACTGTTCTCAATGGGTGTGGGTAATTACTCCGAAGACGATATTAAAAATGCCTCACGTGCTTTTACTGGATGGACTTTTGAGCAACCTCATCCTCTCTACCCTTTCGGGCACTTCGCATCCTCGTTTATTTATGATGAGGATGATCATGACGGAACGGAGAAAACCTTTCTTGGCAGGACAGGTAATTTCAATGGCGAAGATATCGTTGACATTATTTGTGAACAACCTGCAACGGCCAAATTCATCTGCCGTCACTTGTACACATTTTTTGTTGAGGATGAACCGCAGGTTCATACGTGGAGTATAGAGGAGCCCCGGAATCCCGAGGCCATAGAGGCAATGATTAAAGTGTTCATAGAAACGGATGGAGACATAAGATCGATTCTCAGATTTGTTTTCAACTCCGATTTTTTTAAGGGCGCTCGTTACAAAAGAGTGAAAAATCCTAGTGAACTTGTTGCTGGCACGATTAAGTTAACGGGAATGTACGACGTGATACCGAGGGAAGGTGAAGCTCTTGCGACCCTATACGGAACAGCCTCTGTAATGGGGCAAGCCCTCATGAATCCTCCCACTGTGGAGGGTTGGCACACCGGTTCAGAGTGGATTGATGGTGGAACGCTTAATGAACGCGTAAATTTCGCGGTAAATCAGTTTGACGATGTTTCTACCCCTGGATTTAAAGATATTTTGTCTCGACTGGGCGATCAAGTTAAATCAGACGATCTAGTCGGTAGGTGCCTTGATCTTATTGGTCCTATAGAGGTTGGGGATGAAACTTATGCTGCTCTCAGTAGCTATGCTGATGCAGTAGGAGATCTCGATTTAAGCACTGATCAAGCACGCACGGAAAATTCGGTGAAGATATCCAGAATGATTCAACTAATAGTCTCAACCAGGGAATATCAATTCGCATAGTCAGTAAATTTATAGGTTTTCATATAAATAATTACATTAGAGAGGGATAGTACATGGCCACTACGACAAAGAAGGATCCAGTCTTTGTAGTTGTCCAGCTTTCGGGCGGAAATGATTTTATGAATACGGTAATCCCGTATTCGAATCCGCTCTACTATGACAACAGGACGTTTTTAAATATTCCGCAAGAAGATGTTCTTCCTCTTGACAGTACTTTGGGTTGGCATCCCGAGATGGGCCCGTTCAAGGAACTCTACGACAGAGGTATGGTAGCAATCGTTCAAGGAATCGGTTATCCAGATTCCAATCGGAGTCATTTCAGAGGAATGGATATCTGGCACACATGCACTCCTGACGAGGTATCCACGGTCGGATGGTTGGGTAACACCATAGAACAGTTGGACCCTGCTGGAGAAAACCCTCTGACCGGGATTAACTTTGGTGTCGGACTCCCAAAGGCTATGACTAAAGCTGGGGTTCCTGTCACCAGCGTTTCAAACTTAGATAGTTATGGTCTTATGAGTGGTATCACGGCAGAAGATCAAAAAGATGAAGCGCTCCAAATATTCAAAAATATGTATGGCCAGGCGATTGGTACAGGACCGGTAATGGATTACCTTTCCCGAACTGGAAATGACGTTCTGACCGGGGCCGACATAATAAAGGTAGCTCCTGAAAGATATGAATCCACAGTAGAGTATGCAGATAGCCCTATAGGGAAATCCTTGCGGGACGTTGCTCGTGTACATACAGCCGATCTTGGGACCC
Source organism: Chloroflexota bacterium (assembly GCA_002696685.1). The sequence goes on from NZSI01000039.1 coordinate 20,062, forward strand.
GGATTTTTTATACACAGCAAGGCGGATATGACACACATGCTAACCAGCTGCCAACTCAGCCAGGCCTTTTCAAGGACTTGGCCAGAGCAATCAATGACTTCTTTGCTGATCTAGAAGAACATGATGCTGATGACAATGTCGTAATGCTCATATTCTCAGAGTTTGGAAGGCGTATTGCAGATAATGGTTCAGGAACGGACCATGGGTCTGGCGGAGGAGCATTCCTAGTCGGGAAGCCTGTTGATGGAGGTCTTTACTGTGAATATCCCTCTTTGGAGCGTGATCGCTGGGTCAAAGGTGAAGACCTTGAACACACCATCGATTACAGAGGGATTTATGGAACAGTGTTAGAACAATGGCTTGGGCTGGAAGCCTCACCCATTGTTCAGGGGACCTTTGAGCAAATAAACCCTTTCAAGACTAACTAGAAATCATCGTGGAGAAGTAGGAATGGCGGTAGCATACGAATTATTAAGGTCTGGATTTCCTTACTATATGACGTTGGGTCAGCGACGGGTGACATCCAACCCAGTGGATATAGGATTTGGAAAAGAAAATGTTTACGTACTTACTCGGGGTGGACTCGGTACAGAGGTGAGAGTCATAAACTGGGAGGATGAAAATCTGGGGGTTCGTGGAGGCACCGATCTTTTCCAGTGGCCTGCGGCGCTTTTGGTTGATTCGGAAGAGAACCTGATAGTTTCCGATGAAGCTAAGCACACCGTTGTTACCATGGATAAAGACGGGAATCATATGGAAACCTGGGGTGTAAAAGGTGATTCAGAAGGGGAACTTAATAGGCCCTCAGGAATGTGCTTTGACAACGAAGGTAATATCGTCATTTCTGACACGATGAATGATCGGGTTCAGAGACTTACCCGAGGTGGCGAACACTTGCAGACGATAGGAGTAGGGGATCTGAATGGTCCCTGGGGTGTGGCGGTTGATCAGCTTGATAATGTTTATGTGACAGATTGGAAAAATGACAGGATAGTCAAATACTCCCGCGATGGAGATAGAGTTATGACAATAGGGTCGAGCGGTAGTGGAAAGGGAGAATTTAACCGACCTTCTTCCGTCGCTGTTGATAACCACGGAGATATATATGCCTGTGACCGTCAGAATAATCGAGTCCAGTTGTTTAACAAGGACGGAAAATATATACAGAGTTTCCACGGCAACGCCTCTCTTTCTAAATCTGGGCAGACTTACATATTGGCAAATGCAGTCACTCTTCGCCTAAGAGCGATGGGTGATGTGGAAAAAACTCAATTGTTGGATGTTCCTATGACGGTAAGAGTGGATGATGATTTTCGTTTATTCGTCACTGACTTTGGAAATCACAGAGTCCAAGTATACAAAAAGGATGCAATTGAGCTGTCGCAAGATCAGATAGCTCCAGAGATGAGAAATCCGATTCTTTTCACCACATAGGCGCCCTGAATTAATTTGAACGGCTGATGAAAATTTTTGGTGTACAGGTTCACAGTAGTGTGATTTCTCTAGCTTGATTCATTTTCCCGCTTGCTTCGGATATAGCGAGCGAAATCCAGAACTGCCTCCCATTCTTCATCGCTGAGGTCCCCTATGTCCGTTAGCCTTGCCAAATGGGTCGTTCCAAGTGGTTTGTCATAAATATCAGTGTCTATATAGCCTGCTAGAAGTGCGAGAGTTCCGTATGGTAGCCGTAGAGCTTTTGAAATTCTTCTAAGAGTTTCCACCGAAGGCTGTATTTTTCCACTTTCTAAGTGTGCTGTATATGCTCCGCTCATACCTAGGAGAGAGGATAAAGCCCTCTGCGACAATTGACGTGCAAACCTAGACTCCCTGATAAGGTTGGCCATCTCATGGTATGGAGGGTTTGTGTTTTCGTCATTTAACATTAATGTTTTTTAATTTATTCATCTGTTTAGTGGTTTATCCTGATTAATACCATTCTACACTTTGAATGTTTTGAGAAGGGGATATTAATTAACATGCCACTTGGCATATAAATATGATTAATCATAAAAGCGTAATTTACAGAAAACATGTTCTAAATGTATTGACAATAATAGAACAATTGTACTAATATTCTAATAACAGCTGAATAGTCGCTCCTCTTAAACGACTAAGCGGCAGAGGGAATGAGTCCCGGGATGGCCTTCAAGGTTATTCCGGGACTTTTTGCTTGATGGACTCATATGCTGTGGTGTCGTGGTTCTCTATAGCAACAGCAAATAACAGAATATTAGATATCGGATAGTTTCTTTACCGCATCCATATCTAGCTCTATGCCGAGCCCGGGTCCCGTCGGAATGTCCATATACCCCTCAGAAATATTAAGAGGGGATGCTAATACAGGAGTTTCGTCCCGAATGGAGACCGGTTCAATATTATATTCCTGCTTGAAGGGAACCCCGGGGGTAGCTGCTACAAAGTGTGCGTGTGCCACAGTGCTTATCGTTGGTTGCGTATTATGGCATGTGATGGGAACTCCCAAGGTTTCAGCCATGTTGGCTATTTTAATCATGGTGGTAAATCCCGGAGTTTTTACGATGTCTGGTTGAATTATGTCTACCTGACCTCTGACCATGAGGTCTTTGTATTCATAGGGGCTGTAGATCATTTCCCCTGAAGCTATTGGTATTGTCAGGGCATTGGCTACTCGAGAAAGCCCGTCAAGGTCATAGTGTGGCCTGGGCTCCTCATAATGGAATACTCCAAGATTTTCTAATTCTTTTCCTATCTCGATTCCGTGGTGTACAGAATATGCTCCATTTACGTCTACCAGTATGTCAACATCGTCGCCAACTGCTCGTCTAACTTCGGTGACAGTGTTTATCGTCTGATCACACGGATGGTCGATATGGCCTGGAAGAGCGCTATGCAATTTGTAAGCTTTATATCCCTTTTCCACGAAAGAAGAGGCTCGTTTTGCTTCTTCTAGAGGGGTCATGTCACGTTTCATTGAACTTGCGTACACTGGCATGCGATCTCTAACTTTTCCACCCAGTAGTTCATATATCGGCAAACCCAATGCTTTTCCTTTGAGATCCCACATGGCTATATCTAAGCCCGCAATACCGATCCATATGGACCCTCCGATCTCAAGGGCGTTTCCAGCATTGGCCATATCTCTGAATCTGGATTCTGTTTGCGTAGGATCTTTGCCCACAATTGAGGGGGCAAGTAGGTCTTCCACTATCTTCTTGGTAACAGTTGGCTGTCTTCTGAAGCATTCGCCAATGCCAGTTAGACCTTCATCAGTGTGCACTAAAATAAACGGGAAAGACCGGTCCAAAATCAGGCATTCTACGGATGTTATTTTCATAAAAACTTCCTTATTTGTGGGTTATTGTTTTCGAGATTAACCTACAATCTGACGCTCTCTAAAATCGAATATCTGACTGCTATTGAATCCTAGTGATCCTAACACTGTGTCCGTATGTTCACCGTGGTCTGGGGCGGGTATATCCAGCTTTCCGGGAGTTCGGGAAAATTGAAACGGAATTCCCATTACTCTTATTTCTCCCAGATTTCCAAACGCCATATCGGTCGTTAGTAAACCGAGCGCTTGAGCTTGCGGTTGGTCGTGAATACGTGTTATTGATTGGCTTTCTGAACATTTGACCCCATATTTTCGTAGAGTCAATATCCATTCCGATACAGTTCCACAAGCAAAAATTGATTCTAACCGAGTGTTCAATTGGGAATCTTCCTGAATTCTCAAGGATGTATCTGAGTACCTGGATAAATTATCTATTCCTAAGGCTCTACACATTTTTAACCATTCAGCAGGTTCTTTGCACGACAGGAATATCCAACCGTCAGATGTTTGGTAGAGCCTATAATCCGCTGAATGGCCGATAGTTCCCAGGCGCGGATTCTCTTTTTTCCCTGGATATTCAAAATATTCGGCTGCCTGGTATGCGAAAGCTGAATTGACTAGAGAAATTTCAACCCGTTGTCCATTTCCTGTTCGGTCCCTATGGTAAAGTGCCGATACCATGGCGAAGGCTGAAAGTATGGCGGAAGAATAATCTGATGCAGCGATCCTAAGAAAAACGGGATCCCCGTCCCCCCCTTGATCCCTCATAGCTCCTCCCTGCGCCTGTATCAACGGATCAAATGTGGGTAGGTGGCTCGATGGTCCGCTGCTTCCATATCCTGTTACAGTGGAGTAGATGAGACTTGGGTTTATTTTACAGAGGTCTTCGTAATCCACCTCAAGACGTTTTGCAATACCCCCCCTAAAGTTCTCTGCCACTATGTCAGCATCTTTCACAAGGTCGTGAAAAATTGCGAGTCCTTCTGGTTCTTTTAGATTCAGAATCATACCTTGTTTCCCTTGATTCCAACCTTGAAAGGCAGCTGAGTTTTGACGGAAGCCATCTCCTGCGAAGGACTCTATTTTCAGAACCTCTGCCCCAAGATTCGCGAGTAGCCTTGTGCCATAGGACCCTGCTATATATCCCGTTAGATCAATTATTTTGAGTCCTTCCAGGGGATGACTTTTACGGGCACCCGTTGAGGGAAGATTGGGTTTCCTTCCTGAAACATTAGCAATATCGGTACTTCCAGGTATGGGAGCCGGACCTTGAATCTTTGGTGCTGACTCTGACATTTCAATTGGCGGAGCGGGTTGCTCTGTCGTACCCAGGATAGGGTCCTCAATGGTGACCATCATGCCGTTGTATATTGCTTGAGGATGATTTCTGAACCATTCTCTTGTCTCTGCAGGACCGCAAGGAACATCTCCATCACGAAGGACTTTTAGCCAATGATCCCGGGTATTGGAAGCAAATAAAGGTTCTAGTACTTCTGATATTACGTGCCAGTCATCCATGGAGATACCCCATGGTGCGTTCAGGAATCTTTTGTCTTCAAGAAATTCGTATTGTTCTAGAGTAATACACATTTTGTTCCAAAAAACATTGGTGCCGCATGCCATAAAAAGCCATTCATCATTGATACATTTATATAGCCTGTACGTTGGTAAGCCTCCGGAAGCACTTGCAGGTCTTTTTCTTGGCGCTGGGACGTTAACCCCATCAATAAATGACGTAGCCTGAATAATTGCTGAACCTGAGTAAAGAGGTACGACTACCTTTTGCCCCATGCCACTTTGGTTTCTCTCCAATAATGCAGAGGATCCTGCCAAGCAGATGCTGAAGGCTGTTCCATAGGAGACAAGGGGTAATTGGACGAATAATGGAGTTCCAGTCTCACCTCCTTGCCCCTCATGGATTCCCGTAAAAGCCCCGACGGTACCGTCATCCCCAGGGGTTTCTGCCATTGGCCCTGTATCTCCGTATGGAGGAATTGAGCAGTATATTAGAAAGGGATTAATTTTTGAGACTGTTTCATAATCTAGAAATGCCGATTTAGCTTCTGAAACAAGCCATGTTTCGAACAGCATATCTGCAGACTTTAATAAATTTGTCAGATTTGTGATTCCGTCGGGAGTGCTTAAATCTAAAAAAATAGATTTTTTGCCCCTATCAAATAGACGATTCGATTGGGTTGATTCTTTTGAGACGGCATCTGGCGATTCAACTCTTATTACCTCAGCCCCCATGTCAGCCATCATCATGGTTGCGTATCGGCCTGCCATGTCGCGGCTAAAATCCAGAACGCGAATGTCGGTGTATGGACCAGCCACTGATTATTTCTCCTCGCATTATGCTCAATAGGCCCCTGGTAATCGCAATCTACTATGCTAATTATGCTGTTTGAGGGGTTGGTGCTCAAGGGAAAACTATCAAAAATAGTTTTATGCATTAAGAATGCTGTTTAAATTAACTGGAGTCCAAAATATACTGTTAGCATGAGTTGTTAAAAGAGAGTTGGTTTGATTACTCCTAACTAAAATAATTGAAGGAAATGCAATATGGAAATTTACTGGGAGATGACGCGTAGAGGCCAGAAGTTTGTTTTAAGCTGGGACGAAAAAGTTGAAATGATAGGCGCAGTACGTGAAACGAAATCCGGGTTTGACGCCTTTGCAAGGACTTTTACGATGACCCCTGAAAGAGCCACGAAAGGGTTAGCGTCCATGGAAGATGCGAAGGAATTTGTTGAACAGTTCCGACCATGGGAACTATTTGTTGGTCCGGTGGATGTGGGTATTGATGAGGCAGTACGGGATCAACCTTCTTAGTCCGCTATAAAAGTGTCCTGACAACTGGGGCTTTACATGAAAACTATAAAATGCGCACTTATTATTAATTTACTTTCACTGTTATAAGGCACATTATTTGTGGTGTCTCAAACTCGCGGTGATGGTGTTTTGTAGTTGATTAATTCTGGAGCCTGATATGAACTGTTCTGTATGTGGTGCGGAGCCAGATGAGGGGGCCCAGTTTTGTGGTGTGTGTGGAACCAGATTAGAAACAAATGATTCCCTCTATGGTGCTATTCAACCGGGTGCCGATCAGCCGATGGTTGGATTTACCCAGGCGATTAGCCTTGGCTTTTCAAACTACATCAATTTCCAAGGGCGGGCCACTAGAGCCGAATATTGGTGGTGGACTTTGTTCGCGGTCATATCAGATGTGGTTCTAGGATTCATTGATGCTGCGTTAGGCATAGGTTTCTTACAGGGTCTGTTTAGCTTGGCCATATTAATACCGGGTTTGGCCGTTGGAGCAAGAAGACTGCACGACATAGGAAAATCAGGATGGTGGCAGTTATTGTGGTTTGCCATCGTAGTAGGCTGGATTATTCTATGGGTTTGGGCTTTTAGGCAGGGCAATCAGGGACAAAATCAACATGGATTTGACCCTCGCACTACACCGCGGCAATAAATTCATTGGCAAAAAAGAGCTCTATAGGTCAGCCGTTTTGGCCTGTGGAAACATTTACGGGCATATCAGATTTTGATATTAGAAATACTGTGATTCGGGGAAATTAGCTCTCTTAAAGGTCAAGTATAAAAGGCTCTACTTAGCTGCCTATTAGTTCCCAGAGCTTTCAACAATACTTCTGAATAACGCGCCCTGATTTAGAAAAAATGTTAAGTGTGGAGAAATTTGATATCGGAACTTTTCTGTGTAATAAAAGTTCGCTAGGGAGTGAGGCTTCAGCCCCTAGCGACTCGAAGGGGATAGGTTGATCGGGCTATATTTTCAGTCGGAGGAAGCTAATTTGTGTGACCAATAGTCAGCAAAATCCCAATCGGATGGTTGGAAGTTTGATGATGGGCCAACGAAAACGTGGTGCAATGCGACCAACGTAGACAGTGTTGCAACAGCAAAAATGATTAATTCCATGTTTAGTATTATGTTCTCCAATGGATTATATTAAATAATATTCATAAATATGATATAACTGGTTGGTAATAGTCGTCAAGAACTTTTGAACGAATTTGGTATTTGCCTTAGCTGTGATAGACGAGGTGAATCGTTTATTTTTGGACTCAACTAAATATAAAAAAATGGCCTGAAATCGCCTATCTTTATGAATTTTTAGTGAAGATAATTATTGTAAGTTTCCACAAAATCGGTAGTAGGAGGCATAAAATGGGAACATATTCGAGTAGGTCGCTGGCCGGGTTATGTCTGATAATCGGGCCGATAGTGGCTATGGTTTCTTGGATATTATTGGGGTTAGTTCTAGGCTCAGGTGATACCAGTATGGAGGCATTTGAAGATGCTCTTTCTGGAGACTGGGAAAGAATTTTTGCCATTCTTCCAATGTTGGGAATCTTTGCTTCATTGCATGGATTAATGGTTCTTCAGTCAGGAATTGGAAGTGAGGACAGTGGTCATGCCTTCTCCCTTCTTGGAGTAAGACTATGGGGATTTAATGTAATTAGCGCCCTCGTTCTTCTTGGTCTTGCATTAGGTGGATCCGTTTCAATCGGCCAGATGGTTGGTAATCTTGGGGAAGTAATGGGGTCTATTGGTATTCTGTTAATCGCATTAGCACTATCATCTCGTGATGATCAGAATAAGATAATCCAATTGATCATGGCGGTCATTGCATTAATAGCGACAGTAGTTGGCGTATTGCACATCTGTGATCTTGGCGTAGACGCGGCACTTTACGATAATCTGCTAACTCCATATTACATAGTTTGGACAATTTGGTCTGTCATAATAGGGTGGAATCTGCTGAAGGATTGATAACACTTAGCAACTAGTCGGAGAGGGAGAGGAATCTCCCTCTCCGTTTCAATTCTGAAAGCCTTTTAAACCAATTTTCACCACGTGTTTAAACCTATTTACCTTCAAGTGTTTATGCAGTGGGGAACGTAACATGTAGTGGATACAAATTACGCGATTGAGCTTTCGATCACCTAGACCGAGCTAATCCAGTCAATCGGATCTATGGTTCAGTTGTTTTACTCGCTAATTTTGTTGAGAAACTGTTCACAATAATTAAATATATTTTTGATAAATACAACTATATAGGTAAATGGAGGAAAAACTATGACAGATAAAATGGCTAATGGAATACTGTTTATAATCGCTGGTCTCGGTTCAATCGCTGTCTATTTGGTTCTAGGCGAAACAGGACTTCTAGATAAGGGGCATACAGAAAAAATTGCAGCCTATGCATTGGTTACTATCCCACTAGCTTTTATGATGGCAAGGAATGTTGTAAGAAATACTTTCATTGACGCAGGGTTAATAATAATAGTTGTTGGTTTGAGTATGGGACTTGTTTCAGATGCTATAAATAGTGCGGAATTAAGTGCTGAATCTGACTCAATTGGAGAAGCGATTACGTGGACAGCGTGGTCTATTATGTATCTTGGAATATTCATAACTGGAATAGGATATTTACGAACCACCCTTTTCCCTAAATGGCTATCTGGTTTATTATCAGTTGTCTCCTTTGTAATGTTTGCTTATCTTGCTGTCTTGAATGGTGAGCAGTTATCAAAAAACGGTGAGGACATTATGGGGCCTTTATGGATGATTAATAGCCTGGTTTTGGTTATCGTAGGAATATTCACTATGGTAAGGAAGGAAACTGATCAAACCAGCAAAACCGAAGCTGGTTAATAAATTCATAGTAAGTTAATTAAGAGCCATCAGGCCAACGAAATGGGAAGTGGGAAGACCCTGCATTAGGAACTCCCACTTCACACATTATTCTGTCAGCCAGGAATTGATGCGCCTGTACATAGAATGTGACTTCTTTCCTAGACAAATGCCCACTTACGTATATTTCCATTTTGGCCCGCTAGCTCAATTGGCAGAGCAACTGACTCTTAATCAGTAGGTTCATGGTTCAACTCCGAGACGGGTCACCACGAATTCGTAGCTGTAGACATACATTTTTCTTCTTTCTGACTACACTTATGTAATATCAGATGATGTATCTATGAATTTAATCTTTGGCGTAATCTGTTTCANNACACGTTNTCNCTGTAGACTTNAGGTTCAACANATTTGTTGANTATTGANTGANTAGCNAGGGAGATAATATGGCGGATATGANCACNACNGATTCAGGACTGCAGTATNAAGTTTTNGTAGAAGGTNCTGGAGCAACACCCGGACCTNCNGACACAGTNTCGGCNCATTATCANGGAACCTTTGANGACGGNCGTGTATTTGATAGTTCAGTTGAGCGCGGTGAACCAATCGATCTNCCGGTTAATGGAGTTATTGCTGNCTGGCAAGAGGCACTNCAAATNATGAAGGAAGGNGATAAATGGCGTTTGGTGGTCCCACCTGAGCTCGGCTATGGTGCTGCAGGTGTTGGTACTATTCCGGGGAATACCACTTTAGTCTTTGAGGTTGAGTTGATAAAAGTTAGGTAATTGGAGTTGTTCGGCTACCTAGTAGCAATTGTCACGATTAGTTTCTTAGCAGATAGCTTTAGTTCGAGGTAGGCATAATAAAAGGATTATTGCTTTGGGCGTTTTTGCATTAGNATCCAATTAGTGCATAACCACTACCCTAANTTGAACACTCAGAATACAGCTTATACAGGCACGAAAACAGTGTATAATGACTACCCATCACAATGTGGGGCTGTAGCTCATCTGGGAGAGCGCTTCAATGGCATTGAAGAGGTAGAGAGTTCGAGTCTCTCCAGCTCCACCATAAACCTTTNTTCTTCCTAGTGATGCCCCTCGCTTCGGTTGGCGATAAAAGACAGCGGTACCACTTTGGTATCAACTAGAGCGTCATACTGAGCTTTTAAAGGTTGTTGAAGACTAGTTGTCTAATGACCAAAATTCTTAAGGCCTACCACTTAACGGTGGTGACGACCAGTTCGTCTCTTTGTTCCGTTACGCTTACTCCATTCCTTATGCTCACTAACGCGTTTCACGAATTCTGCTGTCGTTTCTTCTCGCTTTTTCGGCTTTGGCTTGGATTTAACCATATCGGCCCTCCATTTTGTGGACAAGATTGAGTGCGCTTACGGCAGGAGAATCCAGTTCTACCTGCGCTGCCCTTTGGAATACTTATAACCTTTTACATATTATAAATGGAAAGGAGAAAGGATGGATCCAAATTGATGCGGATAAGTGGCACTATTTTCCCCAACACAGATGGGGAGGAATTTATGGATACAGAGCTTGTTGCCGCCGGCGCAATTATTCATGCAACGAAAACAACTTGAAGTCGCCCATGAAGAGTTAGCACGAGAATTTTGAACGCCACCGTGGCTCTTAAGGCTATCCAGTATGACAAGGCATAGTTATATCTATCTCATAAAGGTATTTTATTAACCCTTCTGAGTGTCCCGGTAGAAGTTAGCAATTTCTGGAGCGACTAAGATCTGACAATCTTTCGAATCAGTTTGGAGCGTGTTTTTTAGGTGAAATTGATTTAGAGTTCTTCTGCTTATATATCAGAATTGTTCCACAGGATGCTGAAAAGGAAACAATATGCGCGTAAAGAATAAGATTGCGGTCATCACTGGAGCGGCAAATGGACAAGGGGCTTCAGAGGCTAAGCTCTTAGCATCGGAAGGTGCGACAATTATTGTCGCTGACATACGGGAAAAACTGGGATTGTCTGTTGTTTCTGAAATCAATCAGATGAGTGGTGTGGCGGAGTACGTGCAGTTAGACGTAAGGGATGAAAAGAACTGGCAAGACATTATCTCCCACACAGCAAAGAAATACGAAAAGATTGATATTCTGATCAACAATGCTGCAATTAGTGGTTCCCAACCGGATCTTCTAAGTACAAGTGAATATGACAAAATAATGGAAGTGAACTCAAAAGGAGTTTTCTTAGGCATGAAAACATGTCTACCCATAATGGAGGAGCAAGGCTTTGGTTCCATAGTAAATATTTCATCGCATGCTGCGTTTGTGGGTCAGGAATATGTTCACATGGGGTACAGTGGGTCCAAGGCAGCCGTCAGGACTATGACAAAATCTGCTGCCGTGCAGTATGCGAAATTTAATGTAAGAGTTAATTCAGTACACCCGGGGATGATGCCTCCTATGCTCACATCTGCAGGCACTGCCAGGCCAGAAATGAGGAAGATCATGGTTGAAGAGATACCCATGAAAAGAGAAGGTAAAGTCGAGGAAGTGGCTTATGCTGTCCTCTTTTTAGCTTCTGACGAAGCTTCTTACATCACAGGAGCCGAATTAGTTGTAGACGGAGGGACAATAGCGAAGTAGGAGATATTCTGACTGATGGAGAACTGGGCAGATATGTTTCAAACTTCTCTCGCTACTCCTTCTTTCCCCACATTCTCATAATTAGCTTGTACAAAATCCAAGCCACAAATGCTCCAACAATGAGGTTACTCCACACGGCGGGGAGGACGTCAGTTTGGGATACGACAACAACTAGTATCAAAAGAGCCAAGAATATTCTGAAAGTTTTCATGTTACAAAATTCTATTTTGCGGGCCACTGTACCCAATGATTTTCTAGTTTGTCGGTAAGGTTGTTGAGCTTTATGGCGCCTTGTTGTCCAATTTTTCAACGATCTTTGAGAAAGCGTAGATTGATCCTATACCGCCCAGCAAACCAATAATCCAGAATAGGGTTCGGCTCCCATCTGGGAATAGTGTGATCAGTACTCGGAGTATGACTATTACCGAGAGCAGATATATTGCACCCTTAATGAATCCGATAGCGCCTTGGGAGAATTTTTTGGAGAGCTGTGGCATTGTTGGATTTGTATACCTTTACAGGATCTATAGGTTATTCAACTCAGATAGATTAGCTGTTAACCCTTTGGCAATCGGTCGATAGATCTCGTGGGAATTCCACGAAATCCTTTGGATATATATTCATCGAGTCGCATAATGGCCTCTTGAAATCGTTCCGATTCCAGTACCTTCGATTGAGGGGAAAAATCTGCTGAAAATTTGTGATGTTCTATCCATTGTATGTTGGGATATTTTGTTTTCCATCTGAGGCACATCTTACATTTGTCATCAATGTGATGCGCTTTTAAATGACCGCACTTGCATTTAGGTTCTGGAGGTGTTGAGGGCATGGTTTGATTATAGGATAAAAACGTGTTTTATAGGTCCTTAACAGAAAAGAAATTAACGATAGTGAACTGTCGAGTGTTATATTGAGCGGGCTGGTAGGTGGTTTCTAGTGACTTGAAATTGCTCCAGGTTTTTACAAACAGGAAGGAAGTTTAACTTTAAAAGGTGTTTTTAATGACTGCTTCACGTACATCAAACGATACTCAGAAGCCTCAAGTTTTTCACGGTACCCAACCTCTTGGAACAACGGCTCAAACTCGAGGGATGGAAAGAAGGCCAGGAATTGATAGTAGTACAGCTGGAGCCAACCGAATATGGATGGGACATGTCACTTGCGTGCCTAATGAACTGGGACCGCCCCACCATCACGGTGAAGCTGAAACAGCCGCTTATGTTCTGAGTGGCAACATCCGAGTGTATTTTGGAGAGGACTTTAAAGAATATGTAGATGCGGGGCCTGGTGATTATATCTTTGTTCCCGCCAACACGCCGCATATAGAAGGTAATGTCACAGATGAACCGGCGGAAGCTGTGTTAACGAGGTCCCCAGACAATATAGTTGTCAATCTGGGAGAATAATTTACTGTAAAGCGTTGAGTTTTATCAGCCAAATGGGAGCATTCGGATCCAATTACGTCTGTACCTGATAAAGGTATTCAGTTTATTTCATCGTATAGTCCTGATATTGAGTAAGGGCCGTCTAATGAATTCCTTGTTGGGGCTAGATATGCTTCTTCTTGTCACCAGAGGGAGAAAATCTGGAAGACAAAGAAGGATCCCGTTACTTTATGTAAGGGATACCTCTGGCAGCTTTTTGTGCGCAGCATCCTTCGGTGGGAGCCCGAACCACCCAGATTGGTATTGGAATGTTTATGCCGCCAAGACAGTAACGATACAAGTTGGTGTGGAAAATATAAGTGCTACGCCACAAATACTAGAAGGCAAGGAACGATATGAAGCCTGGCAAAAGTTAGTTGCCTACTATCCTGCTTTTGGCAAGTATCAAGACAACACAGATCGTGAAATTCCTGTAATAAGATTTATGGTAATTTACTAGGACTTAGCTGCACAAATACCAGCATCACCAAAGCTTATGTTGATGATTAATCTTCCTTTTTTGTTCCTTCTAATTGGGTTGCACCGGATAGGTAAGATGATCGTAACTTAGCTCCCCATATTCCACCGACTTTAGTGAAAATCCAGAGGGTATCGAACCCGTTATATTCAGTATCATCTTCTCCTCTTCTGGACATACGTAATGTTATGTGAACTTTGTTTTTATTACTCTGCACAACGTCGAGGGAAACTAAGGAAGTATGGTGCCAACCTTCATCATAAAGCTTCTGGCTGATCTCATGGTTACCATCGGCCCATTCTTTGGCTGTTTCCCAGGAGTTTAGCTTTGATCCTGCAAGTCTATGATGGGGAAAATGCATTTCATTTATTTGTTTGCTGAGGTCCCTGGCATTAAAACCGTCCAACCATCTTCTAAATGAAGCTATTGCTGCCTTCTCTTCTCTATTATGTTCGGACATTATGTTTAATCCTTAGTCGATTCATATATGTGAGTATGTTTTCCGCGAGGTTTTTGCCCCATCGGTCGTCAGTTAATTTTCTGAACATAAAATTGGTCGGTAGTCCCTGTATTTAGAGAATTCCTCATTAAGAATGTTTAATTTCATAGAGAGGGCTCATTGACGGGATTAACCGCAACAACTGTAGCAAGTAGGGTTCTAGTTCCCACCAAGAGCCTGAAGGATATTTGTCCTTTAACTTTAAATAGGATGCGGTTCTATAGGTCGCGGCAGTTTTTCCAACACTTTTGTATTCATTCAGCAATTGTTTTGGTGAACCGTATTCAGACCATTCATCCAAATAAGATGACTTAATCATTCCTTGGTTAATTTTCACACCCCAAAAAGAGGCTAATGTGTAAAAAGGATGTGAAATAGATGAGTCGGACCAGTCTGTGAAAATTGGGTTATCACATTGAATGAATACGTTACCTGAATCCAGATCTCCGTGTTCTAGCCCAGTTGGGATAATACTTGATTCAAGAAAATGCGCCTCTTTCTCCAATTCTGGCAGCACTGAACGTATTTGGTTCATAATTTTCGTGTCTACAAGACCCTGAAGATTTGCTGGGTTTTTAGTTATGGAATTTATGAAGTTAGTTATTAAGGAGGGATATTTGATAGGCAAACCTATATTAGTTAGGTCTTCTGTATAAAGTGCTGAGTCTCGCTGTAACTGAGCAAGGGTTTTCAGATAAGATTCTGCGGATTTCTTTTCTACAGAGTTGTCCCATTGCTGAGTTCCAAAGCTTCTCATCAGCATCCAATTCTGAGTTTGGTCCAAGGCTATAACGCGGGGGCTGTTTTTGGGGAATGTGAATGACACCCAATGGGATATAGTCGTTTCTGCGGCAAAATGTGCAGGTGAGGCTTTGAACCATATTCTCCCGATATCTGTTTCCGTATAGGCGACATAAGAAACGCTCCAGACTCTGTGTTGGATTAACCGGCCTATCTGTGAGATATTTAATTCGGAGAGTGTTTTGGACACCCAGTTTTGGGCTTCAGAACTCCAACCTGGTTGTACCCAAGGTGTAGATCTGGCCACATTGGAATCCTGCAAACTATCTATGTTGGTGCCTGCGGAATCGAGGGTGTGCCAGATTAAATCTGAAGTTGATAAAGATTTTTTGAGTAGCTCACACGACTGCATTCTGGTTGATTTGTTTTCGGACAGTGTCCTTAGAACTTTGATATCTAAGCCATATTTTTCTTTAACGGCTACTATGATTGGTCTAGACCAACTGTGGTGTTTTCTACTTAGAAGAACTTCTGGTAATTTACCCGAGACGTCTTTGGCACACATAGATCCGGTTTCATCCAGTATCATTAACCTGCAAGAGATTTTGTCCATTTCTCTTTTAGAAGGTTTTTGGGGATGTGAACATCGTGAAGCTTAAGGGACTACTGACTGACAGCGGTATGTTCTGTCTGGAGCATTCCCATGACCACAGAGTCATGACGAGATCCTTCATGGGGTCGACTTTGCCTGAGCGTTCCTTCATGGGTGAATCCCATCTGTTCAAATAGATTTTGTGCTGCCGTGTTGTAATCTGGTATGTCTGCCCAGACTCTGTAAAGACCATACACCCCGAAACACAGATCTAAAGCTTGCTTCAGGGCAGATCGACCGTAGCCCATATGCCAACTCTCTCGGTCTCCGATTAAGACAGAGATCTGACCATCCCCTAAAGATTCCTCAATTGCCACATGGATTTCTCCCACGTGGTTTCTGTTTTCGTCATAGATGGAAAATATACGGTGTTCAGAATTCTCGAATACTTCATCCCATCTGTCATCAGTTAAATCATTAATCTGCTCAGGATGGTAACCAAGGTGAGCAGGGTCGCCGTATGAATATCTGCCAAACCAGCTTTCGGAAACTTCATCGTCTGATAGCCATTTGTTGATACGAGAAACGTCTTCTCGCGATACATGTTTGAGGGTCACTCTCCTTTCAGCCATCACCTACTCTCCTTTAGACTTATTAGTTATTTCCGCAAAGATTGCTTTTTACCTGTTGAAGGAATCTATCTTATATCCATTATTCAAATCAGTTGTATCAACGTCAATACACGTCTGTTTTTTTGATAATGATTCATGAACTTAATTGATTTGAGAGAATTACTAGCTTCAAATTGTCCAATTCAGCATGCGCCGTATGAGGTATTATTTAAATCTGTTGTGACATTAATTAGTTGCGTTTTAAGCATAATCCTTGGGGAAATAAGATTAGATGATTGATAGACTCTCCTCTTTTGAGGAGCGATATGAAGAACTAAATGAACTTTTGGCCAATCCTGAGGTTGTGACCGACTACACCCAGGTTCAGAAATATGCCAAGGAGCAATCTAGTATTCGAGAGGTTGTGGAGCTTTCAAGAGAATATCGACAATTATCAGAGGACATTAAAGATGCTCGTGAAATGGCTCAACGAGAATCTGATCCTGAGATAGTGGCTATGGCAAGAGAGGAGCAACAGTCGCTACAGGCTGAGCTTGAAAAAGTTGAAGATCGTTTGAAGATTGCTTTGGTTCCCAAGGACCCAAATGACGAGAAAAATGTCATTATTGAAATCAGGGCCGGAACTGGGGGAGAGGAAGCAGGGTTGTTTGCCTCAGTTCTCTACAGAATGTATTCCCGACTAGCCCAGAGACTTAACTGGAAGATGGATTTGATCGATTCTAATTCGACAGGAATCGGGGGTATTAAGGAAGTCACATTTCAAGTTAATGGTGATATGGCCTATAGCCAGCTCAAACACGAAAGTGGTGTACACAGGGTACAACGAGTGCCCGCGACAGAATCCAGTGGCAGGATACATACCTCAGCTGCTACCGTTGCTGTTTTACCCGAAGCTGAAGAGGTTGATGTAGAAGTCAATCCTGAAGATTTGCAAATAGATATCTATCATGCAAGTGGGCATGGTGGTCAGAATGTGCAGAAGGTAGCCACAGCGGTGAGGATAACTCACTTGCCTAGTGGGTTGGTTACGACCTGTCAAGATGAGCGTTCGCAGTTTAAGAATAAAGAGAAAGCCCTTTCGGTATTGAGGTCCAGACTACTTGCTGCTGAGATAGCGAGGCAGCAGAAGGAAATTACCGATGAAAGACGATCTCAAGTAGGTTCCGGAGATAGGTCGGAACGGGTTAGGACCTATAATTTTCCTCAAGGCAGGGTCACGGATCATAGAATTGGGTTGACTTCATATAACTTGGACCAAATTCTTGACGGCGATCTTATCGAGTTTATGGAGGCACTGGTACAGGAGGAACAGGCACGTAAGCTAGAAGACTCTATAACGTAAACGATGGAATGTTTGTTGTATCTTGGTATTTTCGATGAATTTGAAAGAAACACTTAATGCCACGGGAGAGACCCTTATAGAAACAGGCTCTCCCGATGCTCAACTTGAAGCGGAAGTATTGATTCGACATGTCTTACGAATTGATAGGGCGACCTTCCTTAGAGACCTAGAAGAGCCTGTTTCTGAATATGATAGGGAACGCCTGGATGGTCTTGTGGCGAGAAGACTTCGCCGGGAGCCTTTGAATTACATTACAGGTTTCCGGGAATTTTATGGCTTGAGTTTTGAGGTGTCAGATGGTGTTCTTATCCCGAGACAGGAGACAGAACTACTCGTTGATACGGTAATTGCTCTTGCTCGATCACGTCCAAAATCTGAAATGAAAATATGTGATGTTGGCACTGGAAGTGGTGCAATAGCCATTTCACTTGCAGTGCATCTTCCCTCTGCAGAAATCATGGCTACTGATATAAGCCAGCGCGCATTGGATATAGCAGATTCTAACAGGCGTACACACGGGGTATATAACCGAGTCGCTTTACGCTGTGGCAATTTACTGGAACCAATAGATTATAAACCTGAAATTATAGTTTCTAATCCCCCATATATACGGGAAGGAGACTTGTTGTTTCTTCAACCGGAAATCCAGTACGAACCTCGCGTGGCTTTGGACGGAGGGACAGATGGATTGGAACTTATTCGCGGTCTTCTTAGTCAGTCTCTAGACAAAGTTTCATCCACCGGAGCGATATTGTTCGAGATAGATGCTGCCCAAGAAAATTCTGCAAGAATACTCTCAAGAGAATATTTTCCCAATTCCGAGATATCAGTACTTGATGATCTCTCAGGAGACAGCAGGGCTATTTTGATCGAAAAATTTAGCCAATAAAGGATTTGTGGAGGTAGGGTTATCCTAATCCCAGTTGGTAATGCTTACCTTCAGTTTTGATCGAGGGAGCTATGACGATCTCTGCAGAATGCATTTCTTTCACATTCATGGCTCCAACCATTCCCATGCAGGCTTTAAGGGCACCGATAAGGTTTTGGGTTCCGTTTGAAACAGATGAGGGTCCAAAAAATAATTGTTCCAATGTACCTTTGGTGCCAACCTCTACTCGTGTTCCCCTTGGTAATGCTGGATGTGGGCTAGCCATCCCCCAGTTGTACCCTTTTGCTGGTGCCTCTACCGATTGTGCGAGGGGGGTTCCAATCATAACCGCGTCCGCGCCACTGGCGATTGCTTTGCATAGCTCACCCCCAGTTCTTATGCCGCCATCTGTAATAATAGGAACGTATCTCCCACTACTATTAAAATAATCGTCTCTCGCTTGAGCGCAATCCATAGTAGCCGTCACCTGTGGAACTCCCACGCCTGTGACTTCCCTTGTTGTGCAAGCAGCACCCGGTCCAACCCCAACAAGTAGTCCGTGGATTCCCGTCTCCATAATTTCAGTGGCTACGTCGTAACCCACGCAGTTTCCTACTAACACAGGTACGTTTACCATCTCAAGAAGTTGTGGAAATTGCAGACCTTTAGTGCTGGTGGAAGAGTGTCTTGCTGTAGTTACAGTTGACTGGACCACTAACATGTCTGCTCCCGCTTCCACAGCTAAAGGACCAAACTTCTTTGTAAATGCAGGGGTTATCGAAACTGCGCAGTAGGCTCCAGTTTTCTTGATTTCTTCTACCCTCTCCCCTATCAAACTTTCTTTGATTGGTTCAGAATATACTCTTTGCATAACAGTAGTGACATTTTCTCTAGATGCCGCCGCGATCTCTTCTATTGATTCCTGGGGATTGTCGTAGCGGGTTTGAACACCTTCCAGATTCATTACGCTCAATGCCCCTTGCCGGTGCATTTCTCCCGCGAAAGCTGGGCTAGCAACAGCGTCCATCGCTGAGCCTAGCACAGGTATGTCGGTGGTCACATTTCCAACGGAGAATTCAGTGTTAACCATTTCTGGATTTACTGTAACGGAACCGGGCGCTATCGCTACCTCATCAAATCCGTATACTCTTCGTAACTCCCTGAAATTGGTCATTATTACTGATCCTCCGTCTTGTGAAAATACCGGTGGGTCTAAAAAGAGAAGGGCCTCCGACTTTTGGGTCGGAGGCCCTTTACCACTTAGGTTTCTATTCTTGCACTTGTGCTTGCTTGCTGCCCCGATGTGTAAGTGAGTTGTTGGCGTTCTTCTATTAGGTGAAATCTTGTGACACGACAAACATAAGAGTTGAACGCTGTTGCGGCTTCAGTAACCCTAGATGCCAACGCCTATCCTTAAGGAACTTAAACACATGTTACAAATCCTGAGCCAACTACCTGACTCTTTCGATAAGATTAAGTGATGATATGGGGGTCTCAACTAAGTGTCAACAGGGTATAGTGCCTAATAAATGTTATTACTTAATTGACATGTTAAATACGGGATATATCCTCTGATGGAATTAAAAGAGCGTATAAGAAACCTTGCCCTTGCCAAAGGCTTTGATCTAGTTCGATTTACTAGCGCCGAACCATTCGTCGAGGATGAGAGTGCCTCGATTAAGAGAATAAGAAATGGGCACATGGATGGTTATTCTTGGTACACAGAAGCTCGTGTCCGTAAGATGAACCGTCCAATGGATCTTTTGGATGGGGCTAAGTCTGTTATTTCGTTGGCTGTTAGTTATCTTGGAGATAGTCCAGAAAACCCCAGGGCGAACTACGGTAAAACTGCTAGATATTCATGGGGTGATGATTATCATGCCACCATCAAAGCCAGGATAAAGGAGTTTACAAATTCTTTAAAAGATATTGTGGGACCAAATGTTAGAACACGGGCTTTTGTAGATGATGGGCCTATGAATGATAGGGCGTCGGCTCGTCGTTCAGGCTTAGGGTGGGTGGGGAAGAATACTAATGTGATATCCCCTCGTTTTGGATCGTGGATTTTACTTGGTCAGGTGGTGACCGATTTACATCTTGAGCCGGATGCTCCTCTAAAAAAGACATGTGGATCCTGTGTGAGGTGTATAGATGATTGTCCAACTGGAGCTATCGTAGCCCCATATGTTATAGACAATACCAAGTGCATTTCCTATCTCACGATAGAGCTTAAAGGTTCTATACCTATAGAACTTCGCTCACTGGTGGGTGACTGGGTTTTTGGATGCGATATTTGCCAAGATGTTTGTCCCGTTAATCGTAAGGCAGAATCCGGTAAAACGGCCATATCAGGGGACTTTAAGCAACGACCTGGCTTTGCCACACCAGACTTGTTGGCCTTACTGGAGTTGGATCAGAAAACATTCAGTAGGATTTATAAAAATAGTCCAGTAAAGCGAGCAAAAAGAATCGGACTTCAGAGAAACGCATGTGTGGCTTTGGGGAACAATGGTGATAGTAGTGCTGTTCAGCCTTTAATTAAGGCTTTAAAAGGATCTGAGTCATTGATCAGGGGTCACGCTGCTTGGGCCCTAGGGAAATTCGCAGAATCTGGTGATTGTAAAGCGCTTGAGGCACTGCAATCTGCACGAGATAAAGAAAACGATGATGATGTGTTATTTGAAATAAAACTTGCCTTATCTTCAATGGGAACAACTCGGTGACTGTGATATGTCTGGAAAGATTTATGTGGTCAATGTTGGCACCAACGCCTCTCACTCGTTTTGCAGTCCCATTTTTGAAGATGGAACCTTTGAATTCATACCTATACCAGAAGATAGGCAAATAGAAGCAGCTCATGGTGTCAAATACCGCGATTTGAGATCATTTTATAGGCCTACTGAAGACCTATCGAAGTATATCCCTGATCGATTTCTGGACATAACTACCCATAATGATCCTGAATTTGACTCCCTCACATATGGGGATAACTGTGATGTAAATGCTAGAGCTCAAGCTCTAAAAAGCGTGAAACGAGGGGATTTTCTTCTTTTCCTGGCGCGTCTTCAGAAATATAAAAAAGATGCGCTTGAAGCGATACCAACTAAAGAATTTGGATTTTATTTTGTCGGCTTCCTACACGTGGATAGTGTTTATGGGTCCGTTATCAATCCGTTGTCAGAATTGCAGATGGAAGCTATTAATCTGAATGCCCATGTGAGACGAGCGATGACAGATGATTCATTATGGGATTCGTTCTGGGTCTTTTGTGGATCTTCTTGGTCAAGGAGGTTTGAAAAAGCGGTTCCTGTGACTAAAGAACTTTGCAGCGAGGTTTTTGCTTCAGCAGATGGTTCTCCTTGGCGTTGGGACAGCGGACGTACTGAACTACAGATAATAGGGTCCTACACTAGGACTTGTAGATGTGCTATCGACCCTTCCACTATTGAAGGTCAGGAGAGATATGCTGCCCTATGGAATTGGATAAACCGGTTCTCGCACTAACGTGCGATGTCAGGGAAAAGTCGAAAGATTCATCCTCTATGAAATAAGTACATATTTACAATTATCGGACGGTAACTGATACTACGATTCACCGAAATGCCTCACGAATTCTCTAAGGTGATTTAGTCATGGCAAAAATAGGAATGTGCGTATCTCGAAAAATCATAGAAGCGGTTGATGCCTGTGTTGAATTCGGATCAGAGCTGGCCTTAGATGATGTGACGTTTTCAGTTATGTCTGGAACTATGACGGGTGTTGTCGGACCTAACGGGGGAGGGAAGAGCACTCTCTTTAATGCTCTTGCAGGGGTTCAAGAACTGGCTCATGGTTCTATATACATAAATGGTAAATCTCCCAAAGATGCTCGAGGAGAAGTAGGATATGTGCCCCAGAGGGAGCGGGTTAATTGGAGGTTTCCATTATCAGCCCGTGATGTGGTTTCTCTGGGAAAAACTGGACGGGCTTCCCTGTTTGGCCGATCGACCCCGGCAGCCGAACGATCTATAGAGGAATCTCTTCGAAGAGTAGAAATGTGGGATCTAAGGGATGTTTTGGTAGATAAAATGTCAGGAGGACAGAGGCAACGAGTATTTCTTGCTCGGGCCCTCGCTCAAGGGGCGGGCATCTTGTTGCTAGACGAGGCTTTCAGTGGGGTTGATGTGGGGTCCCAGGAAGGCCTTGTTGAGGTTCTAAAGGTTTTGAGGGATGAAGGTAAGTGCGTTTTAATGGCCACTCATGATCTGAACACCTTGGCCGACAGATTTGATGAAGTTATTTGTTTGAATCGCCACGTCTGTGCTCAAGGTACGCCAGAAACGGCTTTCACCCCTAGTGTGCTCGAAGAATTATATGGTCCACATGGTTCAATGTTTGCCGACCATTGGCAGGGGCATCATGGCCATGAAGGTCACAATCCTGATCATGAACCCGGAGAAAATCCGACATCTCTATAAACAATGACTGAAATTTTCTCTGTTTTCATAAATCCCTTTGAATACTCTTTCATGATACGTGCTTTGGTTATATCTGTATGTGTCGGAGTGATGTGCCCACTGCTTGGAGTTTATGTAGTAAACAGAGGTTTGGGGTTCATGGGAGATGCCATGGCTCATTCAGTACTCCCAGGTATGGTCCTGGCATTTATTCTTGGGGTTAGTCCATTTTTGGGTGCAATCCCAACGGGTATAGCAGTTGCTTTGGCTATAGGTTACTTGGGGAAGAATTTCAGAGTGTCTGAAGATACGTCAATAGGGATATTGTTTGCAGCCCTTTTTTCAATTGGTCTGGTTATGATTTCTTTATCCAAAGGTTTATCTGTAAGAGTTGAGGATATATTGTTGGGGCAGATTCTAGGCGTTTCGAACACTGACGTAGTAATAACATTCAGTTTGGCGGTCCTGGTTCTCATTATCATCGCTGCGCTCCATAGGCAATTGGTGTTCACCAGCTTTGATCCACTTGGCGCGACCGTAATCGGACTACCAACACGTTTGTTGGATTATCTGCTTTTAGGCTCTCTATCAGTTGTAATAGTCGTGTCTCTTCAGGCGGTAGGAATAGTTCTAGTTGTAGCTATGTTGATAACACCGGCTGCTGCCGGGGCTTTGATAGCTCGCAGATTTACGAGAGTAATGGCGTCAAGCGTAGTTATTGGTGTTTTCTCAGCCGTATCTGGGCTATATCTGGCATATCATCTTGATATTCCTTCTGGTCCTTCTATGACGCTGGTTGCAACTGGCATTTTCGTTTTGGCCGTTATTTACAATCAAATACGAAGTGACTAATGACAGCAGTATTAAGACTATTCAAACTGCCAACTCACTGAAGGGATGAGTTGCTTCCTGCCGCTATTGCAAGTTATTTCAACTAGGGTTTGAGGTATCAAGTGATAGACTCTCTTAAACGTCTTTAATCCTAAGTAATACAGAAAGTTTTCTCGGTGACCAGTTCGAAAAACCCTAGAGTTAGTAACGAATCTAACGATGAGTCTGGAAAGTTAAATTCCGAATCATCGCCTCCCATTGATCAATCCGGCGGAAACCACAAATTTCATATTTTTTATGGCTGGTGGATCTGCATGGGTGGCGCGTTCGTTATGGCTATGTCGTCAGGTATAAATTTTCACGGCTTTGGTAACTTCATAATTCCTCTAAATCGAGAATTTGGTTGGAACCGTACTATTATCTCCTCCATAGTCTCATTAGCACGATTAGAAGCCGGGTTTATTGGTCCATTAGAAGGTTGGGTTGTCGACAGAATAGGTCCCCGAAAGCTGATGATTATTGGAATACCTATTATGGGTATTGGATTTGTCCTTCTAAGCAGAGTCACTGGTCTCTTTACATTTATGGTCGTCTACATACTTGGTGTGAGTCTCGGTAACAGTGTAGGAATGCACACTCCTGCATCTGCGGCAGTGGCTAATTGGTTCAATAAAAAAAGAGGATTAGCATTTGGAATAATGTGGTCTGGGGTTGGAATTGGGGGCCTCATCGTTCCCGCCTTGGGTTGGCTTATTGATGAGTATGGTTGGCGAGAGGCATCTGTCTATGTTGGAGTTTTTGTTATTGTCGTTGGAATTCCTGTAGCGATGCTAATGAGGCACAGACCCGAACAGTACGGAATGCTGCCCGATGGCGATAAGCCTGTCGCCTCTCAATTGACAGGTGATGGAGGTAGCATTCGGGTCGATCTTTCGCAGGATTACACTGCCGCAGAGGCACTGCGTACCTCAAGTTTCTGGTATCTATCTTTATCAATAATGTCTCGATCTCTGGTCACAGGAGGAGTTGGTCTCCATCTTGTCCCTTATTTTATTGGCCTTGGTGCACAACCCATAGAGGCTGCCACTTATGCTGGTTCTGTTGGACTGATGAGTATTCCGGGACGATTCGGTCTTAGTTACTTAGGTGACTATTTCAATCGTCGTTACGTTATGGTTGTTTGCTTACTTGTGATGACATTAGCAATCATTCTTCTTGCTCGTGCAGAGTCAATCACAGAGTCTATACCGGCTATAGTTGCATATTCCATTGGGCAAGGAGGAATATCCGTGATTCCCCAAGCATTGATCGCAGATTACTTTGGACGCAGAGCCTTTGCTACGATATCCGGATTCAGAAGTACCATACAAATGATTGGAATCATTATTGGTCCTGTAATATCTGGATACGTCTATGATTCCACTGGGAGTTACGAAAAAGCATTTCTTGGTTTCGCCGCTGCCTCGATTGCCTCGATGATCTTGGTCCTAATGGCGCGCCATCCGGGTGCAGCACCCAGGTAAAGATTCGGTATCGTATTTCATTTAAGCGGGTCATAAATGCAAATTCTGCCTTAAGTTGATGTTGTGGTAACATCCTTCCCTGAACTGAAAGCTAATGTGGTTACATTAGGAAATTGAGCAGTCAGCTGGGGGAGCTTGGTTTATCCAGGCTGAGAGGGCAACAAACAGGTTGTCGACCCCTTATTACCTGATCTGGATAATTCCAGCGTAGGGAAAGCCTGTAAATCCAAGCAGCTGCCCCTTAACCGGATTATCCGATAACAAGAGGGGCCTCTTTGGACTCTAAAAGAGAAAACAACCTTAAAGAAAAGGTTATCGATGTTGTAAATTTATCTCGCCGCATAGGACGTGATCGAGACTACCTTGATGTTCTCGCTAATGTCGATTTTTACGCGAGGCGAGGCGAGGTCGTTTCAGTTATTGGCCCCAGCGGGTGCGGCAAAAGCACCTTTCTAGACATTCTGGCTGGTCTGGAGCGTCCAGACTCTGGGACAGTCAAAATTCGAGGTCTCGACACCGAGAATTTGCTTGGAAGCGTTGGATATATGCAACAGAAGGATCTCTTGCTTCCCTGGCGGACCGTGATGAACAATGTCATTCTCGGACTAGAGATGCAAGGTATATCCAAAAAAATTGCACGCCGACAAGCCACGGAGCGCATGCATTCTTTTGGACTCAGTGGTTTTGAGGACCAATATCCATATGCTCTGTCAGGGGGTATGCGCCAGAGAGCTGCCTTCTTGCGCACAATTTTGACTGATACATCCGTGTTGCTATTAGATGAACCGTTTAGTGCTCTGGATGCTCTAAACAGGTCTCACATGCAGGAATGGCTATTAAATTTACTCGAGAGTTATGACGACAAAACAGTTGTTTTAGTAACCCATGATGTGGAGGAGGCTCTGTTTCTTTCCGACCGAATCTATGTAATGTCTCCCAGACCAGGTCGTATTGAGGTGGTCGAGCAAATGGAATGGGACCGACCTCGGAGCAGAAGCTTATTTAGCACTCAACAATTTGCCGATACCAAGTCTCGCATTCTGTCTTATTTGCTGGCTAGTGAGGCTGTGTTGTGAGAAAAGTGTTAGTTCCCGTTATGGAATGGCTACCAGCAATGGGTATTGTTGTTACAATTCTTGTCGGCTGGGAAATATTTGTGCGAGTTTGGAATATAGCGGACTGGCTTCTTCCTGCTCCATCTGCAATTGGCTACACCTTGTATGACAGCTCAGGATTACTCGCGGGACACACGTTGGTAACTCTAGAAGAAGTAGTATTGGGATTTGTGTTGGCACTTGTCTCCGGGATGCTTCTGGCTTCGGCAATAACACTATCCAAAACGATTGAAAAAGCTTTATATCCATTCATTATTGCCTCTCAGACTGTTCCAATTATTGTTATAGCCCCGATGCTTTTGGTATGGATTGGCTATGGGCTAACTCCAAAAATTATTGTTGTTGCATTGATAAGTTTTTTCCCAATAGTTGTGAATACTGTTGATGGAATGAGATCTGTTGATTCTGATATGCACAAAATGATGAGGACGATGGGAGGTAATAGGTGGTCTATATTTCTCAAGGTCCAATTACCTGTATCCATGCCTTATCTTTTTTCCGGGCTTCGAGTTGCTATTGCTGTAAGCGTTATTGGTGCGGTCATCGGGGAATGGGTTGGATCAAGCGAAGGACTAGGTTACTTGATGATTCGTTCTAAACCTCAGTTTCAAACAGAGAGAGTTTTTGCTGCAATAACAATTCTTTCCGTAATGGGAATAGCTCTTTTTGCTTTGATAGGGCTTTTGGAGAGGTTGTTAATTCCTTGGTGGCACAAGGAAAGGGAAGGAAGGCCCAGGATCAGTTAAAAATTTGAAATTACTTGTGGAGGATAGCCGAGTCTAATGAAAGGAAATAGAGAATGAAAAATATATTTTTGATGACGGTTAGCTTAATCCTGTCAATTGCGATGCTGGGAGTATTGGTTTCATGTGCCTCTAGTGAATCTGATGAGAATATTACGGAGCCCAAAGTTGGAATAGCCAATGTGCCTGCTGCACCCACTCCAATAGCAAGTCCAGATAAAGTAAAGTTGGCGCTTGATTGGTTTCCCAACTCTAACCACTTGGGCCTCTATATAGCAGAGGAAAAAGGGTACTTTGCTGCTGAGAATTTAGAGGTGGAAATATACACTCCTTCTGATCCATCTTCGGTTTTGGCAACCGTGGCATCGCGATCAGATGACTTCGGAATGAGTTATCAGCCCGATGTTTTGATAGCCCGTGGGGAGGGTGTACCTGTTGTTTCGATACTAGGTATGGTGCAACATCCTTTGAACTCTTTGATGACTCTTGAGACATCAGGTCTCGATTCTCCGGCAGATTTGGAGGGAAAAAAAGTTGGGTATCCTGGAATTCCATGGAATGAACATGCGCTTGCTAGCATGTTGAAGGCTGACGGCCTGAAAGGTCTTGAGGACGTCGAATTAGTTAATGTTGGTTGGGAGCTTGGATCTTCTGTAATGTCTGAGCGTGTTAGTGCAATAATCGGAGCATATTTTACCCATGAAAGCATCAGTTTAGAGAATGAAGGTTATCCTGTTAACGTTTTAAGGATGGAAGAATGGGGTGTACCTGACTACTACGAACTTGTTATGGTCACTAGCGAAGAGTATCTTTCTGAAAATTCGGGTATCGTGGAGAGATTTGCGAGGGCGGTGAGTAAAGGATACGCAGAAGCAATTAGAGATCCTCAGGCCGGGGTAGATATATTAGTTAAATACGCTCCTGAAATAGATGAGAAAATTGATCGACCGGGAGCAGATCTTCTGCAACAACTTTGGCAAGATAATGAAGGAAAGTTTGGGCGTCAAAATCGAGATAAATGGGTCGGATTTGCCGAATGGATGCAGGAGAATGGGTTATTAAGTGAAGATGTTGACGCAAAGAAGGCTTTCACCGACGAATACTCGATTAAGTAAGTATTTCATTTAGCCAGGAGAGAACTTGACACTTACGGTCGATTTAAAAGAAAAATATTCGGGCCTGTGGGGAGACATAGTTCACCATCCATTCGTAAACGAGATGGGAATCGGAACACTGCCTCAAGAAAAGTTTAGGCGATACTTTTTACAGGATTATGTTTTTGTAAAAGATCTGGTCACAATGTCAGGTCAAGCTGTAGCCAAGGCACCCGATATGGAGTCAGCGTCAGTATTTAATAACTTTCTGGTTGGGATTCTAGATCCCGAAAATGACTTATTCATACGAGCATTTAAGGAATTTGGAGCATCGCAAGAAGAATACTCAGCAGTTGGTGCTAATCCTACGACCCAAGCTTTCGGGGATTTTGTGGTCCGAACAGCCGTTGAGGGTACTTTTGAGAATATCGCCTTGGTTCTTTTCGTCACTGAAGGTACCTATCTTGACTGGGGAAGCCGCCTACTTAAAGAAGGTGCAAATCCTGATAGTCCTACCTATAGGGAATGGATATATCTGCACGGTCCGGAGGTTCTAGGAGAGCTTGTAAGGTGGCTAGAGGTATACATCAACCACAGTACCTCAATTGATAGAGACAGGGCTGACTACTTATTTAAGACAACTCTGAGGTATGAATACCTGTTTTGGGAGGCAGCTTATCGTGGGAATGACTGGTTTGATTCTTGATATTCAGACCCCATTATATGATCCATACATGTGGGAAATAAGGGAGGACTTAAGAAGTGCTTGATGTTCAGTCGGCTCCGGCAAACATAAATAGAGCTATGACAGTGGCTGGATCTGACTCCGGAGGAGGAGCGGGTCTGCAAGCCGACTTAAAAACATTTGCGGCAAATGGTGTCTATGGAACATCCGTAGTGACGACTATAACTGCTCAAAATACCCTAGGAGTTCAAGAGGTATTAGAACTTCCTATTGCACTAATAGAAAGTCAGATAGATTCTGTCCTCACCGACATTGGTACTGACGTTGTTAAGACCGGTATGTTGTACAGCTCAGAGGTGATTAGAGCTGTAGCAGCCAAAATTAACCAATACGATATTGGACTGCTGGTTGTTGACCCGGTTATGAAAGCGAAAGGTGGCGCTAAATTAATAAATGATGAAGCAATCGACACTTTACGTAATGTGCTCCTACCAATGGCTACTGTTATCACTCCAAATGCGCCTGAAGCACAAGATTTGACTGGCATTGTTGTGGAAGACATTGATTCTGCAAGGGAAGCTGCTATTAAACTGGTGGAGATGGGCGCTAAATCTGCTGTAGTAAAGGGCGGACATTTTGATGTTGGCCCTGCAACTGACGTGCTCTATGATGGAGAGGAATTTCGATTATTTACCACCCGCAGAGTAGATACCCCAAACACACACGGTACTGGGTGTACATTCGCATCAGCGACAGCGGCGGGTTTGGCAAAAGGAAAATCTATCCGTGATTCTGTAAGTGATGCAAAGGGTTATGTCACTGGCGCCATTCGGAATAACTTCCCGATGGGAAATGGACATGGTCCTCTTAACCATTTTTATGAGTATTGGATGTCTAATTAGACATATTGTGGCACCAACTACTTGTAGGATCAGTGTTCAGAAATGTCTGTCTAATAGGTGGTATGATTCGCGCGTTTTGTGGTTAGTAACAGTAATTATTGGGTTTTCCCGAAATGAGGCAATTGCATGACCGAGCCTGTAGATAGCCGAGAAACGGAGCCTGTGGACGTCTCTCCTGAAATCAGGGAGGGCCGTAATAGGTTGGCGGTTTCGGTCATAATAGGGCATGCGATTAAGCATGTATTCAACTCCGCGCTTCCCATTCTTCTTCCCCTAATGAAAATAGATAAAGGTTTGAGCGTGACCCAGTATGGGGCATTGTTCACGTTTAGGAATATTACCTCCGGTGGGACCACGATGGTTGCCGGTTACTTGGGCGAACGGTTTGCTAACCGGTCTGGTGCTATGCTGTTTATTTCTCTCGCGCTTATGGGGATATCTTACTTTTTGCTTGGGGTTGCTCCAAACTTTTTCTGGATAGTGATCGTAATATTTCTGGTTGGTGTAGGTCCGTCCCTCTATCACCCTCCTGCTATTGCATCTCTTTCACGAAAATTTCCGGACCGAAGGGGATTTGCCATTTCCTTGCACGGTACGGGTGGATCAGTAGGAGAGGTACTGGGACCTTTAATCGTCGGATTAGTCACGACAGAAACATTTAAAGTTGGCACCCTTATAACGGTTACGTATCTGGTAGCTTTTCAGTGGGATGAAGTTTTTAGAATCAGTGTAATACCCGCATTGTTTTTTGCCGTACTTGTATATCTAATGATGAGAAATATTCCTTCAGTGGAAACTGGGAGTAGCTCATTTAAAGACTACTTCGGTGATTTGGGCTCGCTTCTAAAGGTATGGAACATGTTGGGCCTTATCCTTGTGACAGCGCTTAGATCTATGGGTCAGTCGGCCATTCAATCCTTCCTAATTCTCTATCTCATGTCTCCGATTGACGAAGGTGGCTTGAACAAAACTGCATTGATGGCTGGTTTATTTATATCGGGTTCTCAGGCGGTTGGGATATTTGCCCAACCGGCTATGGGATGGGTTTCAGATAGGTATGGTAGGAAAATCGTTTTAGTCCCTTCAATGACAGCTTTAGGTCTTTTGTTCATAGCATTAAATTTTGCTGAAGATGGGTACCAGCTGTGGGTAAATGTGTTGGTAATGGGGGCTTTTGTATACTCGTTGCACGTGATATTTATTGCTGCCGCCATGGACGTGGCCGAGGGTAAGGCACAGTCTACGGTTGTATCACTGATTTACGGTGCCAGCTTTCTGGGGTCTTTTTCACCTTACATCGCGGCGCTTATTGTTGATGGATTCGGGCTTCAGTCTGCTTTTGTGTACAGCGGCATTATGGTTTTGATTGCCACTGTACTGCTTGCAACACTTAAACTTCCTGAAACAAACAGGACTCTATCTCCTCACTAGGATTTAGAGCAAATTGTAATGAGTGAAAACTATACCGTTATTAAGTATGGTTCTGTCTGACGTTCAGTAGTTACCTTCGGACCGTCTTCGTAATAGAAGACGTTTATTTCAGACCTGACTCCGAATTCACCTGGTAGGTAGATACCGGGTTCTATTGTTACCGCAATCCTAGGTAGTAAGTGACGTGTGTCGTTGGTTTCCCAACCATCAAGATTAACTGCGTTACTATGCACTTCACGACCAAGGCTATGTCCAAGTCTATGACTGAAGAAATTCCCATATTCTTTTTTGTTGATGTAGCTACGAGCTTCGTTATCGAGTTCCCACCCTTCTAGTGCTCTCCCTTCCCCATGGGATTTTTCAAATAGGGAGATTGCTGCATCCCGGGCCCCAATTACTGTTTTGAAGACTTCTAGATGTTTTGAAGGAACATCTGTGCCTACGTAGGCTGTCCAAGTAATATCACTATACATGGCGTCTTGAGGTGGGGTAGAGCCGTGTCCGTTTTTTAGTTTTCCCCATAAGTCTATTAGTACCCAGTCACCCGCTTTTATACTTACTGACGTTTTCTCTGTTGGATCAAAATGGGGATCGGCAGCATGAGCGTTAGCTGCGACCACTGGGCCATCAGGTGAATGTAGGCCTTTTTCATCAAACCTTGATCTTATAAATTCGGCCACTTCATATTCGGTGGGTCCCGACTGAATGTTTTCTCCTATAAAGTCATATGCTTCCTTTACTGTATTAGTGAGTATTTTGGATGCCACTAGATGTGTTTCAAGTTGTCCATCGTCCCATCTTTGTGTCGCGTACTGGATCAAATCTGACGAAGTGACCACATCAACTCCCAAACTGCGGACGAGTTCCAGGGTTCCTCCGTCGACTTTTGATGCTCTCGGTAGGGTGCCCATAGGAGAGTATTCCATAGCTACCCTACTTACAGAAGATAAAGCAGCTTGTAGCTCTCCTATCATCTGGTTACGACTAACCCAGAAATTAGTTTCGATGCCGAGATGCTCAAAACGGTTTTGATCCACATAGCTTACTATTAGTTTTGGGCTTGTGTTCGTAGGGATCCAGAGCCAGCATGGTCTGGTTACATTTGGTATCTCACCAACAGTATCCCAGAATATAGGATTCATTCCTCTATAGTCGTAAAGGAGCCAACCATCGATAGCATTGGCTTCCATAAATTCTTTTGCCTGCGATACAACTTTGCTAATCGCCTGGTTCATGTATCTAGTCCTCTTCTTTACCAAAAAATGTCAATATTTCCTCGACTGTCGCCTCAGACTGGTCACTTTTCCTGAGGTTTCTTAACTTATAAACACCGGTTGAAATCTCGTCTTCGCCAATTATTACGGCATGGCTGGCTCCAACTGATGCAGCGTATCGCAGCTGACTTCGGAGTCCTCGAGAGGGACCTACCATTGCTGCCCCTCCACTGTTCCTAATTTGGGATGCAAGAGTACTAGCTTTTCGGATGGCCTCATCTCCGATATGCGCAACCACAACAATGTCTCGGCCATCTTGTTGGGCTTTGATTTCACTTCTCTTCAAGTTTTCTATAACTCTTTCAAGCCCCATACCAAAACCTATACCAGGAGTTTTCGGGCCACCTATTTGCTCAACAAGCCCGTCGTATCTTCCGCCTCCTGTAATGACACTCGTGCGTCCTTCGATTGGTGGTGCGATCTCGAAGACGGTACGTGAATAATAATCAAGCCCTCTGACTAATCTATTGTCTACTTGAAACGGAATGCCGATGTCAGTTATATGAGACTTTAGGCCATTCCAATGCGATTCACAGTCAAGACATAGATGGTCAATACTGCTTGGAGCTTCATCTATTATGGGTTGGCATTTTTCCTCCTTGCAATCGAGCAAGCGTAAGGGATTATTTTCTAGCCTGCGAGAACAGTCATCGCAGATATCGGTTTGTCTAGCACCGTAGTATTCTCGTAGCTGTCCTATGTAGTGAGGGCGACACTCCTTATCACCTATACTATTCAAAGTGAGTCTAAGATCATTCAATCCTAATTCAGACAAGAATTGCCATGAAATCTCGACCACCTCTGCATCAACGTATGGTTTAGCCTCGCCAAAAACCTCTACACCAAATTGATGAAACGCCCTGTATCTACCAGATTGTGGCCTCTCATATCTGAAATTGGGAACGAGGTAGTAGAGCCTAACGGGTTGCGGTAGATTATGCATTCCGTTCTCAAGATATGATCGACAAACTGGGGCGGTACCCTCTGGTCGCAAGGTTAGTGAGTCTCCTCCTCTATCCTGAAATGTGTAGGTTTCTTTTTCGACTATGTCTGTTGAATCACCAACACCTTTTACGAAAAGTCCAGTGTCCTCAAAAATGGGGGTATCAATTCGCGAATAACCGAAATTCTCTGAAATTCTTTCAGCCATCGACTCCACCAGCCTCCAATATGGACGCTCTTCTGGAAGAATGTCGGTTGTACCCCGTGGGGCCTTGAACTGCATTTGGAACTCCTGTTTATTTGATGACTCCAAATGTTCATCATCACTAACTCAATTTATCATGTTGGGCGAACATAATAACCCAGATCTTGTTCTTTCCAACTTCGTTTATTTGCGATTTCTAGGCTATAATCGGGTATCTCGTTTATGGATAACTAGCTATTTATTTACTGGTTAGGAGGTCTTAGTAAGACCAAATGGTGAACGTCAGGAAATGGAAAAAATTGAATGGTGTTACCTCGAAAGTGAAGGAGTCACCAGCAGAGGAAACACCAAACGGTAGTATTGACCAACCTGGTACTCGTTTGCCCGATCCATCAGTAGAACAGCTTCTGTTAGACAAGATGGAAGTGTATTTGTCAGAAGATAAGATTGCTGAGGTTCGGAGGGCGTATTCGTTCGCTGAAATTGCTCACAAAGGCCAAAAACGCCTATCAGGTGAACCGTTCTTCGAACATCCGAAACAAACTGCTTTATTTCTCGCCGATCTCAAACTAGATGCCAATACGTTGTCTGCTGCTTTGTTGCATGATGTTCTTGAAGACTGTGATGTCACATATGATCAGCTACGTGACAAATTTGGAGACGATGTCACGCGTTTGGTGGATGGTGTAACCAAGTTAACACGGGCACAGGTGATGGGGGATGAAGATTTTCATATGCCGTCTACCGTGGATTATGATCCGGACGCTGAAGAAGATCATATAGACGATATTGCTCAAGCTGAAACTTTAAGAAAAATGCTCATGACAATGGCTGAGGATGTGAGAGTAGTCCTTATAAAGTTGGCAGACCGCTTGCATAATATGAGGACGATTTCTGCTCTCCCGCCTTCTCGACGCGAGGCAATGGCTAGGGAGACGCTGGAAATCTTCGCCCCTTTGGCTCACAGACTAGGTATTTGGGAAGTTAAGTGGATGTTGGAGGATATGTCATTTCAGCAGTTGGAGCCAGACGCATATAAGAGGATATCCAGAAGACTGAACGCAAAAAGAGCCGAGCGTGAGGCGTATGTTGAGAGGATGGTGCACATCATTAGGGCGGAATTGAAAGCTGCCGATGTTGACGGAGATGTCTATGGCAGGCCAAAACATATCTACAGCATTCACAGGAAGGCGGAAAGGTACTCTAATCAAAATAAAGAATCAGAAGAGATTTATGATCTTTTTGCTGTAAGGATAATCGTTGAAGAGGTAAAGGACTGCTACGCAGCCTTAGGTGTAGTACATACTAAGTGGAGGCCGCTTCCAAATCAGTTTGACGATTATATTGCCAATCCCAAGGACAATTTATATCAGTCTTTGCACACTGCGATTTTGTGTGAAGATAATGCTCCGGTTGAAGTTCAGATACGTACCAAGGATATGCACCAAGTTGCCGAATATGGAGTTGCTGCACATTGGCTCTATAAGGAGGCTGGTGATCACGATACTCAGTTTGAGGAAAAAATGACCTGGCTGCGCCAGCTATTGGAATGGCAACGGGATGCTGGTGGAGCGGTAGAGTTTATTGAGTCGTTTAAGACGGACATATTCCAGAACCAAGTTTATGTATATACACCGAAAGGCGATGTAATAGAACTACCTATCGGCGCAACGCCTCTCGATTTTGCATATCGTATACACACAGATGTTGGGCACAGTTGCGTGGGTGCCAAGGTCAATGGAAAGCTAGTAGCTCTCAATCATCCTATAGAAAATGGGGATACGATCCAGGTGATGACAAGCAAAACAGCACGAGGTCCTAGTCTAGACTGGATTAATGCTAGTTTGGGTTACGCAAAAACCTCCTCAGCCAAAGCCAAAATTAGACAATGGTTTAACCGACAAGAACGTGCCGGCAATATAGAGAGAGGAAGGGAAGTATTTCTTAGGCAACTGCAGAGACTCGATATAGATATTGATGAGAAAAAGGCCTCTGTCATGCTTAGGTATCGTGTAATTGATGATATGTTTGCGGCTTTGGGGGACGGAACGCTCACTACTGAAAGGCTTGTTGGAAGATTAACTACTGGTTCTCCAGTCCCACATGTAGAAACAAGACAAGGTATGCCTCGGACGGGCCCGGCATCAGGTATAGAGGTTCTCGGAGTAGGGGATTTATTGACCAGTATTGCCAGGTGCTGCAACCCGATCATGGGGGACGGAATCGTGGGATTTATAACAAGGGGCAGAGGTGTCACAATACATCGGGTGAACTGTCCTAATATATTGGCGGAAGATGAATCTGAAAGGATCGTATCTGTTGATTGGGGAGAAACAAAAACCTTGTATCCGGTTCGGGTTCAGATAAAAGGTTGGGATCGTGTTGGACTACTTGGAGATATAACTTCCGTTGTTTCCAATGAGCGAGTAAATATTGCCAATATTGCTTCTGAAGAATACGATGACATGAGCGTAATTTCGCTGACGGTCTATATCAGTGGTACAGATCAGCTCAGCACTCTTTATACCCGTTTAGAAGCTGTTAATGGTATTATTAGTGTTTCTAGACTGAGAAGTATTGAACCTGATGCAGACACAGCGAGACAAGTCTCGAAATACAACTAATGAATATAGGAGCTTCCTATAGTGCCAAGCGCAAAAGCAACCAGAGTACAACTTAGAAAAAATCAGCAGAAACAACCTCTGCGTACTAAGGCGAGAACGTTTGTAGCGAAGGCACGGAGATTAATTGCGGAAGGTGATGTGGAAGCCGCCGTCGAGGCATCCACCGCTGCGATTGTTGCCTTGGATAAAGCAGCTCAGAGAGGCGCGATTCACTCTAACAATGCGGCTCGCAGGAAATCTAGGCTTTTGAAAAGCTTAAATGGAACCAAGTCTGACCAGGAGTAAATGCTAAATGTTGAGGATTAGGCTTCGGAGGACAGGAAAAAGAAATCAACCGAGTTATCGGATAGTTGTAGCAGATTCAAGAAAGCCTCGTGATGGGGCTTTTGTAGATCACCTGGGTCACTACAATCCGATGATAGACCCACCCGAAGTTGTGATCGATGAGGCCAAAGCAAGGGACTGGATCAGTAAAGGTGCTCAGCCTAGTGAAGCCGTGCAGCGTATGTTGGATAATCTCCCCGGTGATCAAACACAAGAACCAGCCACAGAATCTACGGAGTAGAGACAGCAAGTCCCGATGGCACAACTAAAACAATTAGTGGAGTACATAGCGCAGTCGATCGTGACGCATCCAAACGATGTTGTTGTTACTGAGGAAGAGAATGAGCAAGGTAGAGTATTTATCACTCTGCAGGTTCATCCTGAAGACAAAGGCAAAGTAATAGGAAGGCAGGGCAGAGTCGCCCAGTCGATACGGTCACTGCTTAGGGTTGCTGCTGTTAAGAATGGTGTTCACGCGAATTTGGATATTGACTGACTTAGATTAAGAAGAAGTTGGATATCGGTGAAATTGGTTGCGGTCCAAAAGAGAGCTCAACAGTAATACTCCTACTGATCATATTGTGGTCGGTATTGTACGTGGTTCTAGAGGCTTAAGTGGTGAACTCCGTGTTGAAGTTACGACTGAAGTATCTGAAAGGTTTGATGTAACAAACACTCTGTTTCTCGATGGGGAAGCGCACACGATAATGTCCTCAAGATTTGATCGGCGTGGGGTATTGCTAAAACTTAGTGATGTTCAAGATCGCAACGAGGCTGATCAATGTAGAGGGTTGCAACTGTCTATACCCGAAGCGGAAGCGGTCACCTCTAATAAAGGATATTTTCACCACGAACTGGTAGGACTACAAGCCTATGAGCGTGGCGAATATTTGGGTGTTATATCCGAAATTATAGAGACAGGAGCCAATGATGTTTTCGTCATTCACATGGCTGGAGAGAATGACGTTCTAATACCCGTGATAGAGGGGGTGATTTTATCGGTTGATATCGGACTCAGCTCTATTGAAGTCGAAGTTCCTATTGGTTTGGAGCGTAATCGTAAAAAACCGTCTTCCGGAGAGTAATTAAAATTCTGCCTGAATAAAGTATTTTAATTCAAGAAATTTACTGCCTATTTTGGGTCCTCTCAGGCGTTGACACTAATTTGTCTCGAGCGTATAATTGCTCCTTGTCGCCCCTCGGGGAGGCCTATACTTTTGCCTTTTAAAGGAACCCAAGATATAGGGATTTTTAATGCCTACAGTTAATCAGTTAATTAGAAAAAAGAGACGTAAAAAGCAGCGCAAGAATACTGCTCCTGCTTTAGACCTCACGTGGAATACATTAAAGAATACCGGTAGTCGAGGGGCTAGGTCTCCTCATAAAAGAGGTGTTTGTATTCAAGTCAGGACTCAGACTCCAAAGAAACCGAACTCTGCTCTAAGAAAAGTTGCTAGGGTTCGTCTCACCAATGGGATGGAAGTGACAGCTTATATCCCCGGTGAAGGTCATAATCTTCAAGAGCACTCAGTTGTTCTTATTAGGGGTGGGAAAGTGAGAGATCTGCCAGGGGTAAGGTATCACGTCGTGAGGGGCGTTTTAGATACTGCTGGTGTGCAGGGTCGTAAGCGAGGGCGCAGCAAATACGGCGCCCGAGATGAATAAATAGGTTACTCAAGAGAACATGGCACGAAGAAGAAGAGCAGAAATACGAAAAATATTGCCTGACCCGAGACACAACAGTGTTGACTTAGCTAAGTTTATCAACAGCGTTATGCAGGACGGAAAGAAAACTGTTGCGCAGCGTATTGTGTACAGTGCCATGGAGAAAGCTGAATCTGAAGCTGGAAGGCCCGCCTTCGAGATATTTGAGCAAGCAATTAGAAATGCGACTCCTATGATTGAGGTCAGGTCTAGAAGAGTTGGGGGGGCCAACTATCAAGTGCCGACAGAAGTACGACCTTCGAGGCGTTTAGCCCTCGCAATGAGATGGATCGTTACAGGTGCTCGCCAAAGATCTGGAAGAGGCATGTCAGAGAAACTGTCATCTGAGCTTCTAGATGCTTCAAGGGGCCAAGGGGCTGCAGTTCGTAGAAAAGAAGAAGTCTTCCGGATGGCAGAGGCCAACAGGGCTTTTGCGCATTATCGCTGGTAGAAATTCATAGGGATCGTCTGGACTCCATAATCGCAGGTGAATTGAAATGCCACGAAATTCTCTCAAACAAACTAGAAATATAGGTTTTATTGCACATATTGATGCAGGTAAAACTACTGTCTCTGAGCGGGTGCTTTATTTTGCA
The DNA here is from genome assembly GCA_002696685.1 of Chloroflexota bacterium. The sequence continues at coordinate 58,651 of NZSI01000039.1, forward strand.
GGGCGGATTCATAAGCTAGGAACGACCGATGACGGTAATACGGCTCTTGACTGGATGGATCAGGAAAGAGAGCGTGGAATTACTATCACCTCGGCTGCCACTGCCTGCACTTGGGGTGAGTGGGATATTAATATCATAGATACTCCGGGCCATGTTGACTTTACAGCTGAGGTGGAACGAAGCCTTAGAGTTCTTGATGGTGGGGTGGTGGTATTTGATGCAGTCGCCGGAGTACAGCCACAATCAGAAACCGTATGGCGTCAGGCTGATAAATACCACGTACCTCGCATCTGTTTCATAAATAAGATGGACAAAATTGGCGGTGACTATTATGGGGCAATAAAAACCATAGTAGACCGCTTGGGTGGCAATCCAGTTGCTATTCAAATACCTATGGGCGCTGAGGACAATTATCGAGGAGTTATTGACCTTGTAGAAGGGAAGTCATATACCTATCCCGATGATAGTGGAGAGTTTGAAGAGGGGGGTGTCCCGGATGAATACCAGGAAGAGTTTGATTCCAGGCGACAAGAGATGATTGAGAAAGTGGCGGAGCTGGATGACGGCTTGCTTGAGAAATTCCTGATGGAAGAAGATATTTCATTGGACGACCTCAAAGGGGCAATTCGTCGGGCTACTATCGCCTATAAGATGGTTCCAGTGTTAAGTGGAACGGCATTAAAAAATAAGTGTGTTCAACCGCTCTTGGAGGCTGTTGGTGCTTACCTGCCTTCTCCTCTAGACGTTCCCTCTGTCCAGGGCACAGTACCTGGAAAGAGTGAAGAAGTACTAGAACGCAAGGCAAGTTTTGATGAACCGTTTGCGGCGCTAGCATTCAAAACGGTGACAGATCCGTTTATCGGTAGGTTGGTATATTTCAGAGTTTACTCAGGCACTGCTAAGTCAGGCTCGACTGTCCTTAATACTGTGACTGGTGATCGAGAGCGGCTAGGTCGAATAGTTAAGATGCATGCTGACCAGAGAGAGGAAGTGGAGGAGGTGTTTGCTGGGGAAATAGCGGCAGCTGTTGGTTTGAAAGATACCTCTACAGGGGAAACATTTTGTGATTTGGAGAATCCGATAGTCTTGGAAAAAATAGAATTTCCGGACCCGGTCGTTTCAGTTGCGATTGAACCAAAGGCTAGGGCTGACCAGGACAAACTATCTGATGCTCTCGTGAAGCTTTCTGATGAGGACCCTACTTTCAGGGTTCAGTATGACGATGAAACCGGACAGACCGTTATGTCGGGTATGGGTGAGCTACACCTGGAGATACTAACTGATCGAATGGTAAGGGAGTTTAAAGTTGAGGCTAATGTCGGCCGTCCCAGAGTAGCGTTTAGAGAAACTATTCGCAAAAACACGACTGCAGAAGGTAAGTTCGTTCGCCAATCTGGTGGGCATGGTCAGTATGGGCACGTCATTATTGAGATGGAACCTCTTGAAAGAGGGGAGGGTGTTCAGTTTGAAAATAAGATTAGAGGAGGAGCAATACCCACAGAATATATCTCCTCTGTTGAGGATGGAGTCAGGGGAGCTCTTAATAATGGGCCGAAATCCGGTTTCCCAGTCATTGATCTTCTAGTAAGACTAATTGATGGAACTTATCATGATGTGGACTCCTCTAAAGTGTCTTTTGAAATAGCAGGTTCAATGGCGGCTAGAACCGCTGTAAACCGATGTAATCCTGTTGTACTAGAGCCGGTAATGACGTTGGAGGTTGTTACACCAGAGGACTATCTGGGTGAGGTGATAGGTGATCTCGGAAGACGCCGCGCTTCAGTTGAAAGCATCGATGCTCAGAATGATACCCAAATAGTGAAAGCTTCATTGCCTTTAGCGGAAAGTTTTGGGTATGCCAATGACTTGCGATCAATTACACAGGGTAGAGCTGGATACTCGATGGAGTTCAATAGATACTTAGAGGCTCCGGAGTCTGTAGTGGAGGCTCAGTCCGCCTAGCGGTGGATCTAACAGGCAATCTTAAAGAGAATTACAAAGTATAAATTTATAGGAAATCATTATGACACAGGCTGCGCAAAAGATTAGGGTTATCCTTAAAGCTTTTGATCATAGAATTTTGGATCAATCTGCTGGTCAGATAGTAGAGACAGCGGAGAGAACTGGCGCCCGGGTGTCTGGCCCTATTCCTCTTCCAACGGCCATAAAGCGTTTTTGCGTTCTTCGAGCCCCTCATATTGATAAGGACTCAAGGGAGCACTTTGAGATAAGAACACACAACCGATTAATAGATATCCATAGCCCTACATCTAAAACTATCGATTCATTAACGAATCTTGATATGCCAGCCGGTGTGGATATATCTCTTAAACTCTAAAATTGACCCGCAATAAAGATACTAAAATAAGGATAGGCTAGAAGTTTATATGACGCTACATGGAATATTAGGGAAAGTAATTGGAGGAACCCAGTTCTTTCACGAGGATGGGACTGCCGATAGTGTGACAGCTATTCAGGCCGGACCTTGCACTGTCATACAGATTAAGACGGATGAAACTGATGGGTACGAGAGTATTCAGTTGGGATTTGATCCTGTCACGAAGGTTAATTCCCCCAGGAAAGGTCATGTATCTAAATCTGGTGGCCGAAACTTTCGGCATCTTAGAGAAGTTTCAGCAGATGATGTATCTGCTGTAGATGTTGGTGAAGAGATTGGTGTTGGTATATTTGAGGTTGGTGAGAAAGTTAATGTAACTGGCACCTCCAAAGGGAAAGGATTCCAAGGGGGAGTCAAAAGATATAACTTTCGAGGTGGCCCTAAGACGCACGGGCAGTCTGATAGGCACCGGGCTCCGGGTTCCATTGGTGCTGGCACGACACCAGGTCGTGTAATCAAAGGCATGAGGATGGCTGGCCGTATGGGCGGAGACAAAGTGACAGTCAAACATCTGGAAGTTGTTATGGTTGATTCCGACAGGAACCTGCTCCTTGTAAAGGGAGGGGTCCCCGGTCACAAGGATGCCTTGGTAATTATTAAAAAGTCTGAGCTAAAGAGTTAATTGGCGTGAAATTACAAGTTAAAGATATAAAAGGTGGATCATCCGGAGAAATTGACGTCAGGGACGACGTTTTCGGTGTCCCTGAGAAAGCTGCTTTGGTTCATCAAGTAGTTGTTGGACATTTGGCTAATAGAAGGCAGGGAACCGTCAAGACTAAAACCCGATCTGAAGTCTCTGGTGGGGGTGCCAAGCCAAGGCCACAGAAGCATTCAGGGCGATCTCGCCAGGGGTCTATAAGGTCCCCTATATGGGTTGGTGGTGGGCGTGCTTTTGGTCCTAATCCCAGAAGTTACCGCAAGCGTACACCCAAGAAAATGAGACGACTAGCTATCCTATCTGTGTTGTCCGATAAGGTTCGGCAGGGCACCTTGGTTGTGGTCGATAATTTGGACATAGAAGACTCCAAAACTAAGTCGATGAAGATTGTTTTAGAAGCCCTTCAGACTACGGGATCCGCATTAGTAGTCACAAACGGGAGAAACGACAATGTAGTCAGAGCCTCAGGTAATTTGCAGAGGGTGAAAACTCTTCCCGCCAATGTTCTAAACACATTGGATCTTATCAATAAATCATCGATTGTTATGACAGTTGATGCAGTTAGGAAGATTGAAGAAACTTGGGGAGGTGTCTACAAAGGTGAGAGGCTCTCCGACCTTGTGGAAAAAGTCCCCGTCGCTGCTGATGACTCACCAGATGATTCCAGCATGGGCTTATCTGGGGAAGATGTAGAGGAAGTTGAGCGGCCAGCTAAGGTTTTGTCAGATAGGGAGCTTTTAAAAGAGCTGGTTGAAGAGATTGATACTGAAGAAGCTGGACCTGAGGTTAAGTAATGAGCAAACTTCACAAGTTCTCGATTCTTCGCAAGCCGGTTGTTACGGAAAAGTCTACTCTTTTACAAGAAGACAATAGATATGTGTTTGAAGTGGCGCCATCTGCCACCAAGCATGAGATAAAAGATGCCGTGGAGTCAGCTTTTGGGGTATCTGTAAGAAAAGTTCGCACGATGAACGTTAGAGGGAAAAAGAAAAGATTTGGTCCAAGGTACTCGCAATTGAGGTCTTGGAAGAAAGCCATCGTTACGGTTTCACCTGGTGATTCCATAACACTGTTCGAGGGTGTTTAATGCCTCTTAAAGTAAGAAAACCGTTGACGCCGGGACAGAGAGGACTTGTTCTTCAAACTACCGATGATATAACGCAAAGAAAACCCAAAAAAAGTCTTGTTAAACCCGTTAAGAAAACGGGAGGAAGAAATTCTTCTGGCCGTATCACTGTTAGACACAGAGGTGGGGGCCACAAAAAACGGTACAGAGTTATCGACTTTAAAAGGGATAATTTTGGTATCCCAGGAACTGTTGAGACCATTGAGTACGACCCGAATAGGTCCTCTAGGATCGCACTGATTAAATTTGAAAATGGTGATTGGAGATATATTCTTGCTCCCAACGAACTGAGAGTTGGGCACAGAGTAATATCTGGTGAAAATGCGGATATAAGCCCTGGCAATGCTCTTTCTTTGGAGAATATACCTTCGGGTACAGTTGTTCATAATGTGGAACTTAAAGTTGGGAGGGGAGGGCAGATAGTCAGGAGTGCAGGTAGTTCTGCCCAAGTTCTAGCTACGGATGGAAAGTACACTCTGTTGAGGTTACCTTCTGGAGAAATGAGAAATATTCTTAGCGCTTGTATGGCTACTGTAGGTCAACTTAGTGCTGTTGATAATAAGAATGTGAAGCTCGGCAAAGCGGGTAGGAAGCGCCATTTAGGTATAAGACCTACAGTTCGTGGTGTTGCAATGGCTCCTAATGCTCATCCCCATGGCGGCGGTGAAGGTAGATCCCCTATTGGGATGCCTGGACCTAAGACCCCTTGGGGTAAGCCGGCGTTGGGCTATAGGACCAGAAAAAAGAAGAAACCTTCTAGTAAATTCATAGTTAGAAGGCGATACCAAAAGTAAGGAGTTTAGGGCTTTTCAAAATGTCTAGGTCAATAAAAAAGGGTCCGTACGTAAACCCGAAACTGGCGAAGAAAGTGGAGAATGCAATTCGCTCTAACAGCCGTGAGGTAATTAGAACATGGTCACGAGCCTCGGTCATCATGCCGGATATGCTTAGTTTAACCATAGCTGTCCACGATGGTCGTCGACATGTGCCTGTTTTTGTTACAGAAAATATGGTTGGACATAAGTTGGGGGAGTTTGCCCCCACGAGAACATTTCGAGGGCATTCTTCCAGGATTGAACGGATTTCTGGTTGATAGCTAAAGTTTAATAGGGTTAATTAGGTAAATACAGTGAGTATAAGAGCAAAATCTAGTAACACAGGGATATCGGTAAAGAAACTTAAACCGATAGTGAATCTTGTGAGAGGCATGAATGTGGAAGAAGCTCTCACAACATTAAGATTTATGCCCTCTCCTGCAGCCGCTAGGGTGGCTAAAACGGTTAAGTCTGCTGCCTCAAATGCGGAGAATGAATTGATGGCTCGGACTGAAGATTTGAAAATTTCAGAGATTTTTGCAAACGAAGCCCCTAGGCTTAAACGGTTTAGGGCTAGAGCGCGAGGCCGGGTTGGGCGGATCATTAGGAGAAGTAGTCACATAACGGTTGTCGTTGATGAGGAGGGACTGTAGTTTGGGTCAAAAAATTCATCCGAACGGATTTAGGGTCGGTATAACGAAGGATTGGAATGCCACTTGGTTTGCCCGTGGTTCTGAGTATGCGAATCTTGTAAATCAAGATATAACCATTCGGGGCAAGATAAACGCTATGTACGAGGATGCTGGGATAACCAAGGTGGATATTCAGCGGGATTCCAACGAGGTCGCTGTGACTATTCATACCGCGAGACCGGGTATCGTGATAGGTAGAGGGGGTACACGTGTTGACGAGCTCAGGAAAGAACTTGACTTTATGACTGGTAATCGTAGAACCCGTCTGAATGTTAAAGAGGTTAGGCAACCGGAACTCGATGCCTATTTGGTCGCGAGAAATATTGCAGACCAACTTGAGAGACGCATTGCATTCAGGCGAGCTATTAGGCAGTCACTCACCAGAACCATGCAGGCTGGGGCAGAGGGGATAAAAATTATAGCTTCCGGTAGATTGGCTGGAGCTGATATCGCGAGGCAGGAGAAAGCCCATGAAGGGAGAGTTCCGCTCCACACCCTGAGAGCTGATATTGACTATGGGTTAGCAGAAGCTGCTACTGAGTTTGGGGTTATCGGTGTGAAGGTTTGGATATGTCGGGGCGAGATTATGAACCCGACAATAATCGGAGAATCTGTTGATAGACCAGAGCTGCCGATCGCGGGATCGAATGAGGATGAGGATGTTCCGGCTATAGAGGTTTTGGTGACTGCAGATGAAGAGTCCGACCTATAATAAATTGAGTAAGAAAACTCATGTATGTCAGATCACTGTAAACAGGATAATTAAGCAGACATAGGAATTGCAAAATGTTGCAGCCAAAAAGAGTTAAATACAGAAACCATCACAGAGGACGAAGGAAAGGTATGGCCACTTCTGGCAGTAGCCTTAACTTCGGCGAATATGGTTTGAAAGCCACAGAGAACGCTTGGATCACTTCCAGACAGATTGAGGCAGCTAGGCGTGCTATGACTCGATATGCTAGGAGAGGTGGCCGTATGTGGATACGGGTGTTTCCCGATAAGAGTGTAACGGCCCGCGCGGCTGAGACTAGGATGGGGAAAGGAAAGGGAGCACCAGACCATTGGGTTGCAGTAATAAAACCTGGGCGAGTTCTTTTTGAGATGGCGGGAATACCAGAGGACATAGCGAAACATGCACTGACTCTCGCGGCTTCTAAGATGCCCATGGGCACACGGATAGTCTCGAGGCCTGGCATTGGCTCCGCTGCTAGTTAATCAAGGCGTATTTTAAGATGGCAGAAATAGATGACATAAGAGCACTAAATGACGAGGATCTGGCTGAGGAATTGGAATCTACCCAGAAGGATATGATGAACCTTAGATTTCGGGTTGCAACGATGCAATTGACCAATGTGAATGAGATTAGAATGGCCAGAAAGAGGATTGCCAGAATAATGACGGTGATTCGTGAAAGAGAAATTGTAGAGAGTTCTTAATGAGTTACGAAAGAAGAAAAATCAAGATAGGTAAAGTTGTTAGCGATAAAATGGATAAAACCATTGTTGTATCTGTTGAATGGCTGCAACCGCACCGTGTCTATAAAAAGAACGTGCGAAAGTGGAGTCGATTCAAAGTGCACGATAGTAGTAATGAATGCCGACTTGGTGACACAGTTCGTATCATTGAAACAAGGCCTACATCGAAAACCAAACGCTGGAAAGTAGAGGAAGTTTTGCAGAAGGGTGATGTAGCTGAGCTGCAGCCGTCTGAAATTAATATGGATGACTTCGATTCCTCTGGGCATGAACGAGTTGAGAATGATGTTTCTGAGGTTAATGATTAGTACTACGGAACGTTCCTATTCCGTTAATTAGAGAGAAATTGTAAGAGTTATGATCCAACAATACACAAGGCTTAAAGTGGCAGATAATTCCGGTGCTCGGGTTATCAGTTGTATAGGTGTTCCGGGGGGTTCGGGTAGGAAATACGCGTGGCTTGGCGACATTATAGTTGCATCCGTGAAGGAGGCTTCACCGTCCGGGACGGTGAAAAAAGGTGAAGTAGTCAAGGCTGTTGTCGTCAGGACTGCAAAGGGGCACAGGCGGAAGGACGGCTCACATATTAAATTTGATGAAAATGCGGCGGTTATTGTGAATGATGACCGTATGCCAAGGGGAACGCGAGTTTTTGGCCCAGTTGCAAGGGAACTGAGGGACAAAGACTTTATGCGGATTGTATCTTTGGCTCCAGAGGTTATCTAATGAGGATAAAAAAGAGTGACTTGGTTTTGATCACGAAAGGTAAAGATAGAGGAAAGCAAGGTACGGTTCAGCAAACTATTAAATCAAAAAAAAGGGTTGTTGTTGAAGGGGTGGGAATGGTCAAACGCCATATGAGAGCTCAAGGTATGCGAGGGGCGGAGATCATAGAAAAGGAAATGTCGGTGTCGATNGAGAATGTCAGGCTTATATGNATTCATTGCCAGGCTGCAACNAGGGTACAGGTGAAAGTATTGGGTGATGGCNGTCGGGCGAGAGTNTGTAAGAAATGCCAGGAAGTGATCGAATGACGACCGAAGAGAAAAATCTCAGTTACAGTGCTCCACGCTTGTTAGAAAGACTTCGGGAGGAAGTGGGGCCAGAGCTAGTTAAAGAGTTCGGATATTCCAGTGTTATGGAGATCCCTAAATTAGATAAAATTGTTATCAATATGGGCTTGGGTGAAGCGCTTCAGAATAACAAAGCGATTGAAAGTGCTACAGCGGATCTAACTCTTATTACGGGTCAGAGGCCGGTAACCACCAGAGCAAAGAAATCCATTGCAGGCTTCAAGATCCGTGAAGGAATGCCAATTGGGGCGAAAGTCACCCTGCGGGGAAGAAGGATGTATGAATTCGCCGATAGGCTATTAAATGCTGCCCTCCCCCGTATAAGAGATTTTCAAGGTATCCCTCGGAATTGCTTCGACGGGAGAGGAAATTGCTCAATAGGTATCAGAGAGCACACAATATTCCCTGAAATTGATTACAACAGCATAGATCGAATTAGAGGGTTGCAGATTGTACTTGTAACGACAGCTAAGAGTGACCAAGAAGGGATGCGATTCTTGGAGCTTATGGGTATGCCTTTTGTCAAACTTGAAGATTGAAGTATAGGTGAAAAATTGCCCAAGAAATCAAAGATAGAGAGTTGGAAAAGAGGGCCTAAGTTCCCCGTCCGGATCCGTAATAGATGTAACCGCTGTGGCAGGCCACGGGGNTATATCAGGTATGTAGGGGTATGCAGGATTTGTTTTAGGCAACTAGCCCATCTAGGGCAACTCCCTGGTGTAAAAAAAGCCAGCTGGTAATTTAACCAACAACNACGTTAAAGGAATTCGAAAATGGCAGTATCCGATCCTATAGCAGATATGCTTACAAGAATACGTAACGCGATCATGGTAGGACACCAAATAGTGAGTGTTCCTTCATCGACAATGAAGCTTGAGATTGCTCGAATTTTGAGAGAAGAAGGTTTCATAACAGATTTTGATGTCAAGGATGAAGATGAAAAAACACCTACAGTTGATATTAAGTTGCATTATTGGCAGAAAAACGATCCGGCTATTACTGGTTTGAAGCGGGTTAGTAAGCCTGGGCTTAGAGTTTATGTAAGTAAGGATGATATTCCTCATATTTATGGAGGAAGTGGGATAGCTGTATTGTCCACAAACCAAGGCGTTATGTCAGGATCTCAGGCCCGTGCTTCGGGTGTCGGTGGGGAAGTTCTGTTTTATATTTGGTAGTCACAGAACTAAGTGTTAAGTCAGTTAGAAATATTTGAGGCGGGTAAATGTCCAGAATAGGGAATCAACCAATAGAACTTCCAAAAGACGTCGATATTCAGATTGAGGGTTCTGGGGTTACAGTTAAAGGACCTAGAGGTCAGCTGTCGAACTCCTTCAATAGTGTTATAGCTATTGAAGAATCTGATGGTGTTATCAAGGTATCTCGACCNAGTGACGAATCTGAGCATAAGGCATTTCATGGATTAACTCGAAGCCTCATAGCGAACATGGTCACAGGTGTCAGTGAAGGTTTTGAGAAAGACCTTGAACTTGTAGGGGTGGGTTACAGAGTGCAACAGACAGGAAAAGGGGTAACTCTTAGTGTTATGCTTAGNCATTNGGTTGCGATAGAACCTCCAGAAGGTGTGACTCTAGAAGTAGAAGATAACAATAAGATAAAGGTGTCTGGAATAGATAAACAAGCGGTGGGACAACTCGCGGCTGAGATAAGAAAAGTCAGACCACCCAACGTTTATACAGGCAAAGGNATTCGATACGCTGGTGAATATGTGCGTATCAAGCCTGGTAAAAGTGCTAGGAGGGCTTAGCAAATGGCGGCTAGCCGTGGTAAATCAAAACGTGTTGTAAGGCATCAGAGGGTTCGGCAAAAAATCAGTGGGACTTCTGGAAGGCCACGGTTTNCTGTTTACAGAAGCCTCAATAACATATACGTGCAGGTTATTGATGATGAATCAGGGAATACGATAGCTTCTGCGTCAAGCCTAGAAGATGAAATTAGAAATAAAGTACAAGGAACAGACAAAAAAAGTGTTTCAACGGTGGTTGGAGAAGCAGCAGCCAATAGGGCCAAGCAAAAAGGTGTTCAGACGGTGGTGTTTGATCGGGGGGGATATAAATTTCATGGAAGAGTTAAGGCAGTTGCCGATGCTGCTAGGGAAGCAGGCTTGGAATTCTAATCAATTTTTTGTAGTAAGACGTAAGTAAAATCTTAATGGTTTAGGTGACAATTACATGGTTGAACAGCGAGGAAGAAGAAGGAATAGAGGGGAGGAAGAAGACTCTGGTTTGACTGAGCGGACGGTTCGCATCAACAGGGTTTCTAAGGTCGTGAAAGGTGGAAGGCATCTCAGCTTTAGTGCAATGGTGGTTGTGGGGGATGGAGAAGGGAAGGTCGGTATAGGTATGGGTAAGGCGGATGCAGTTCCTGATGCCATACGCAAAGGATCAACTTATGCACAGAAGAACATGATTGAGGTTCCTATCAAAGGGGATACTGTTCCGCATGAGGTGACGGTTAAATATGGAGGAAGCGTTGTAATGCTAAAGCCAGCGCCACCTGGCACTGGAGTAATTGCCGGAGACTCTGTCCGAGCTGTGATTGAGCTTGCAGGGATAAAAGATATCGTCACAAAAGTTCGGAGGAGTACAAACCCGACAAACGTGGTTAAGGCAACTATGGAAGGACTTCAGTCTATGAAGGATCCTGAAAGAGAGCTTCTGCGCAGGCGCGAATTCGCCCAACGCGCGGAACTGGCCGAATCTCAAGATTCTGTGGAAAATTAGGCACTGGGAAGTATTGTATGGCAAGAATATCGGTTACTTGGAAAAAGAGTACGATTGGGTACTCACTGAGACAAAGAAGAATCATCGAAAGTCTCGGGTTGAGACGTCTTCATCATACTGTGGAACATGACGTCACCCCTTCTATTATTGGGATGGTCAATAAAGTTTCCCACCTCATAGAAGTGAAAGAACTGGACTGATCAGCGATAGCCATAAATTTTGGTCAAGGAAACATTTGTAACATGGCGCTTAATCAACATACGTTTAATCCAAATAACTCAACAAAGAGGAAACGAATAGGTCGGGGGGATGCGAGCGGATCAGGAAGTTTTTCTGGGAGAGGTATGAAAGGACAAAATTCTCGCTCAGGCGGAGGAGTTCGTCTGGGCTTCGAAGGGGGACAGCTCCCGCTTATAAAGCGACTGCCTTCGATGAGAGGCTTCAATAATATTTTCAAAGTGCATTACAGTATTGTGAATATTGACTCATTGAATGAGCTTTTCCCCGATGGGGGAGAAGTAAATCTNGAGACATTGGTTGAAGTGGGGGCTTTAAAAAATACAAATAAGCCTCTCAAGGTGTTAGGTAGAGGGGAGACGGCAGCGCAATTTAATGTGAAGGCTCACAAATGNTCTGTTTCTGCTAGGTCTAAGATTGAGGCNGGCGGCGGCACTGTCCAGGTTATTAGCTAGATGGTTCGACAGAACGCGCCGGCAAGAGGTGAGCCGGTCTCCAGACCGCAGTTAATTCAGTCGATGATTGACGCCATGCGCGTCCCCGAACTTCGCGACAAGATACTTTTTACTTTTGCGATGCTTTTGATTTTTCGGTTTGTTGCACATGTTCCCGTGCCGGGTGTAGATACCCAGGCTCTTGCCCAGGCTTTCAGACAACAGGCTCTTCTTGGTTTCTTGGACCTTTTCAGCGGAGGAGCGTTAGCAAANCTCAGTGTTGCGGCNTTAGGAGTTTATCCCTACATAACCTCCTCAATAGTGATGCAGATTTTGACACCGGTAATCCCATCCCTTAAAGAGTTATCTCAAGAGGGTGATTACGGTAGACAAAAGATCAATCAATATACTCATTATCTGACAGTACCGATAGCCTTTCTTCAAGGTTGGGGTCAACTGACATTGCTTATGTCTTCTGGAGTTTTGCCTAACGTGGAATTTGGGTTAAACCTTCACACATTCGCGATGATGGGATCTTTGGTTGCCGGCACCATGTTTCTCGTATGGCTTGGGGAACTCATCACCGAACGAGGTTTGGGTAATGGGATTTCACTCATCATATTTGGNGGTATAGTCGCCAGTTTTCCACAGATGGTTGGTAGGGGTTTTTTGCAAAGCCAAGATGTTTCAGGACTTATGCTATTAGGAATTATTGGTTTCGCTATTATATTCATAATAGTCTTTTTTAACGAAGCTCAAAGACGTATACCGGTACAGTACGGGCGGAGTGTTTTCAGGGGAGGACGGATGGAGAGGCAAAGCGGGTCAAGTTTTCTCCCCATAAGAGTCAACACGGCAGGGATGATCCCGTTAATTTTCGCTTTTTCTATCATCATATTGCCGGGGACCATAGCTAGCTATTTCCGTAATCCTCTCGATGGGGGATTCGTCAATACCGTTGCAACGTTTTTTACGAACACTCTGGATCCTTCAAATCCTCCTTACTGGATTGCTGTATTTATTTTGGTTGTGATGTTCACATTTTTTTATACCATAGTCATATTCCAGCAACAAAATTTGGCCGACAATCTTCAGAAAAATGGGGGATTTATTCCTGGAATAAGACCTGGTGAGCCGACCCAAGAATACTTAAACAGGGTGATTATAAGAATTACATGGGGAGGCGCCCTATTCTTGGGTGCTATAGCGGTGATACCTTTTTTCGTCACGGAGTTGACTGGCATACGAGCCTTGACACTTAGTAGTACCAGTCTTCTCATCATGGTTGGTGTTGCTCTCGATACTATGAGGCAATTGGAATCTCAATTACTCATGAGAAATTATGAAGGGTTTATAGGTTAAAGATGGGGGGGTTTTTAGGCAGAGGAGGCGAAATCCTTTGAAGATAATACTCATGGGTCCCCCAGGCTCTGGTAAAGGGACCCAAGCTTCGCATATTGCAGACCTTGCGGGAGTTCATAGTGTCTCATCGGGAGATTTGTTTCGAGATAATCTTTCAAGAAATACAGAACTTGGCCGANTGGCAAAGACTTTCATGGAAAAAGGTGAATATGTTCCTGACGATGTAACCATTGACATGGTTATGAATTGGATAGAAGAACCCAAGCATTCCGCTGGGTTCGTATTAGATGGATTTCCTCGCACGTTACCGCAGGCTAAAGCCCTAGACGAGAAATTATTGGATATTGGTGGGGTAGATAGGGTTGTTTTCTTTGATGTGCCTGAGGATGATCTCGTCCAGCGTCTCTCAGGAAGGATGATATGTAGTTCGTGTCAGACACCATTTCATAAGATATTTTCTCCCCCTAGAGAAGAAAATAGTTGCGATTCCTGCGGAGAAGTTTTGTATCAGAGAGAAGATGACAAACCCGCTGTGGTTAGGAATAGACTTCATGTCTATATAAGGGAAACAGAACCCGTTGTTGATTATTTTGAAAAGGCAGGTAATTTACGTCGCATTGACGCCTCGTTGGGGATCAATGAGGTTAGAGAATCACTAGAAGATGTAGTGAGATGATGAGAAGTTGTTATTCATTGTATAATGTATGTTCTGTTTATGAGCATAGCTCTTCTTTTTGAGAGTAGTTTATGAGTGAAGTCATGGGAAGCGCTAACGGAATAACCATAAAGTCGCCACGTGAGTTGGATCTTATGAGGGAGGCTGGCAGGGTTGTCGCAAAGGCTAAAGCCGCCGTTAAGGAAGCGATTAGACCTGGTGCCACAAGCGCTGAAATGGACGCTTTGGCGGAAGAAGTAATACGGAGTAACGGAGCTATTCCATCCTTTAAGGGATATAAGCCCACACCCAGTATGCCCTTNCCCGCGACCATATGCTTTTCCTTTAATGAGGAACTTGTTCATGGGATTCCAGGAAATAGGAAAATTGAGGAGGGGGACATAATCAGCGTGGACTTTGGAGCAATTGTGGAAGGATTTCATGGNGATAGTGCATTTACAGTTGGTGTAGGTGAGATAAGTGAAGAGGCTCAAAGGCTTATAGACGTGACAAGTCAATCACTTTGCGAAGGCATAAAAAAGGCGGTTGTGGGGGGGAGGCTGACGGATATATCTCATGCGGTTCAGGAATATGCTGAAGACCGTAAATTCAGNGTTGTCCGTGAATACGTAGGTCATGGTATNGGTAGATCNCTTCACGAAGAGCCCCAGATTCCCAACTATGGGAGTCCNGGAAGAGGCCCACTTCTGAAATCTGGCATGGCGTTAGCGATAGAACCTATGTTAAACNTGGGAAGAAAAGAGACTAAGGTACTCAAAGACGGTTGGACAGTTGTAACGTCGGATGGGAAGCTAAGCGCTCACTTCGAACATACTATTGCTATCACCGAAGAAGGGCCAGAGATTCTCACATGAATCTAGGTGATATCTAGGAGACTTATGCCGAAGGAAGACGAATCAATAGAGGTGGAAGGTACGGTTAAAGAGGCACTTCCAAATGCCTCTTTTAAAGTCGAGTTGGCGAATGGTCATGAGGTGCTTGCATATATTTCAGGAAGGTTGAGAGTTAATTACATTCGCGTTTTACCTGGTGACAGGGTTTTAGTTGACTTGTCGCCCTATGATCTGACCAGAGGAAGGATAACCTATCGATTTCGATAAGGTGCTAGTGAGCTTTATGATTTTTAATTTGATTGTGACATATGGAGAAGCGACATGAANGTAAGTGCTTCTATAAAGGTTAGGTGTGCCAAATGTAGAGTCATTCGTCGCAAAGGTAGGGCAATGATTATCTGTGAGAATCCAAAACACAAACAAAGACAGGGTTAATTAGGTGACGAGGGAGTTTCTAGATGGCGATAGTTTCAGGGGTTAATATACCCGATAACAAGAGAGTCGAGACTGCATTGACAAGCGTGTATGGCATTGGATCATTTCAAGCCAAATCTATATTGGAAAAAGCAGGGATTTTCGACAACCCGAGNGTTAGGGATATGGAAGACTCTGACTTGAATCGTATAAGAGAGATTATAGATCGAGAGAACCTTGTTGAAGGGGATCTTAGGCGAGAGGTAAACCAGAATATACGAAGGCTTATCGACATTGGTAGCTACCGAGGTACTCGGCACAGAAGGTCATTGCCTGCACGGGGCCAGAGGACCAAGACAAATGCTAGATCTAAAAGAGGCCGAAGGATTGCAGTTGCTCGTAGGAACACCACAGAGTAGATAAAAAGTATTAGAGGTATATATAGATTATGGCAAGACGACCAAGGACACGAAGGCGTGACAGAGGGCCTGTTCCCATCGGAAAAGCCTACATACAGTCTACGTTTAATAACACGATAGTGACTTTGACCGATCCAACTGGAAATGCTATTGCTTGGGGTAGTTCAGGAACTGCTGGTTTTAGAGGATCTAGGAAATCGACCGCGTTTGCTGCCCAGAGGGCCGGAGAAGATGCGGCCAAGAAGGCTATGGATCAGGGGATGAGACAGGTTGACGTTTATGTGAGAGGACCTGGAGCAGGTAGAGAGGCGGCTATCAGGGCTATACAGAGCGCCGGTATTTCCGTAAGCACTATCAGAGACGTTACTCCAATTCCACATAATGGATGTAGACCTCCAAAGCGTCGAAGGGTATAACGGTTATCTTGGAAAGCCTGTTATGAAAGAGAGAAGTCTTGGAGACATACTTAACGAAACTTTTGTTATCTATGGCAAAGGGTTGAGGGGATTTTTGCTGATAGCATTTATCATTTTTGGACCCGTAAACGTGCTAACGTTTATCGGCCCCAAGGTAAGTTTGCAAGAATATTTAACCACAGGGAGTATTTCTGGTTCGGCTGTTATGTTCTATGTTATAGCGGCGATAGTAACTATGGTGGCAACTACCACAGTGTTTTCTGCTGCTTCAACAGGTGTGGGACAACTGGTCGCATTCGGTCGTATTGATATCGGTGCGTGTTTCTTAAGAGTTGCCTGGAGGATTTATTCACTGTTATTCGTTTCTTTTATACTTACGATGGTCTTGGTGGTTGGTATAGGTGGAGCTGTTTTGTTAATTCCCGCGTTAGCATCTTTCGCGTTTCTCTTGTTTGCTTCCATGGCACTACCGGTATCCATATATGAAGGGAGCAAGTACCTAACAGCTTTATCACGGAGTTTTGGTTTGGTGAAAAGCAACTGGAAAAGAGTCCTAGGGGGCATTTTTCTCATTACTATGTTGATGCTGGGACTCGCGCTGGTGCTTGCAGTTCCATCTTTAATCTTTGTTCCAAGCGACTCTGAGGGACTTCAAATTCTTCCCACCGCCATCCAGTATATTGTAGGTCTAATTTCTAACGCGGCAGCTGTTACTGTGGCCGCGATAGCTGTAACACTACTTTACTTTGATCTAAGGATTCGCAGCGAGGGATTTACTCTTGATAAATTGATCTCCGAATTGGGAGTTAGAGCGCCGGGACAAAATAATACGAATAGTTTAGTAGGGTGATATGGCAAGATATACAGGACCAATACAGAAGAAACTCAGAGCACTAGGACTGGAATCATATGGTGTGTATGGGACTAGAAAAGACAAAAGGGTCAATCAGGGATTCACGAGAAGAAGAAGAATCTCTGCCTANGGACTACAGCTTAAGGAGAAACAGAAGGCTAAGTTTCTCTATGGTGTGCTGGAAAAACAGTTCAGAAATTACTTTGACAAAGCACTTTTCCAAGAAGGTATTACTGGAGATAATCTGATTATTTTGTTGGAACGAAGATTGGATAATGTGCTCTACAGATCAGGGATGTTCCTGTCGAGAAAACAATCTCGTCAGGCAGTCAATCATGGACACTTTAGTGTAAACGGTAGGAAGGTGAACATTCCTTCATACCAGATTGATCAAGGTGACGTGATTCAGTGGACTGAGAAGGGGAAAAAGACGTCTTTGTTTGAGATAGCACAAGAAAACTGCAAGACAATACCGACGCCTAATTGGATCGGATTGAGTCAAGCGGATATGGAAACGACTGCTATTACAATTCCTACTGCGGAGGATGGAGAGCCAGAAATCGATACCACCCAGATTGTAGAGCTCTATTCCAAATAAGGGCACAGGAGACAGCACTAATGACAATGGCAATGGACTACTCAGACATATCAATTCTTGATGGGCCAGAACTCGAAGAAGAAATAGTTATTGATACAAAAATTTCAGTTGAGGAAACATCCGACACATATGGAAAATTTGTGGTTGGCCCTCTTGACCCTGGATACGGGGTAACTCTTGGCAATCCTCTTAGGAGGGTCTTATACAATTCTCTTCCTGGTACAGCTGTCACTTGGGTCAAAGTTGAAACAGTTCAACATGAATATTCTACAATCGAGGACGTTAAGGAAGAAGTGCAAGAAATTCTACTTAATATTAAAGATGTCAGGATAAGATCCGAGTCGACATCGGATACGCCTGGAAAACTTAGACTTGAGGCAAGGGGCCCAGGGTTGGTAACAGCGGCTGACATTATGGCGTCTGCTGACTATACGGTAGTGAACCCTGAGCAGCCTATTGCCACACTGGATTCAGAAAAGGCTGAACTCGTACTGGAAATGAATATCGGGCACGGCACTGGATATAAAGTTGCGGATAGCAGCGAAGGCCTTTCTATCGGTACTATCCCTATTGATGCTGTCTTCACTCCTGTTCGTAAAGTTAATTACACTATTGAACAGGTCAGTGTGGGACATCGAACGGACTACGAAAATCTCATACTTGAGGTTTGGACAGACGGCTCAACTCCTCCTGTNGAAGCAGTTGAGCAGGCTGCAAATATTTTGGTGAATCAATTTTTCTTGTTTACCAACGCGTCGAAGGCTGCTGAGGAAGGTTCGAGCGGAGTATCGCTTGCCATTCCAGCAGAGCATTACAACATGACGGTAGAGGAGNTAGACCTTTCATCTAGAACCCTTAACTGTTTGAAAAGAGCTGGTCTTAACAAAGTCGGTGAAGTGATGGAAAAAACAAAGGATGAATTGTTGGACATTCGAAATTTTGGAGAGAAGTCCTTTTCGGAACTTTATGACAANTTTAGGGATATGGATATTCTTCCTGANCATCTCGATCCTAATAAGGNTGATTNAGAAGATGATGAAGATACGGATGGGGGAGAGGAATAATTTGAGACATCACATTGCCGGTAGAAAACTCAATAGGCCCACTGCACACAGGATGCTGATGCTGCGGACATTGGTGACAGATTTTATACGCCACGAATCGATTAAGACTACTGACAGCAAGGCTAAGGAAGTCAGGAGGATGGCGGAAAAGATCATCACCCTTGGCAAAAAGGGAACCCTTCACCATAGGAGGCAGGCATCGGCTTTTTTAACAGATGAATATGTAGTTAAGAAGGTATTTGACGTTCTTGCTCCAAGATTTGAGACGAGAGAAAAGGGCGGATATACCAGGCTAACAAAGCTTGGACCTAGGAAAGGTGACGCTGCTGAAATGGCTGTTCTTGAGTTTGTGGAGTAAAGTTGATAGTTATAGCAAATTTTCTCTTTGACATTTGTGCCAGGGAGACTGGTGATGAAAGTCGCATCTATTGTTGAATATGAGGGAACAAAATATCACGGCTTCCAGTATCAGGTGGAGGTATCAACTGTACAAGGAGAACTCGAAAAGTCCATTCAAAAACTAACAGGTGAAAAAATTCGAGTAAGTGGTGCTGGGAGGACGGATGCCGGCGTACATGCCTCTGGTCAGGTAATTTCATTCGATTTGACATCTTCAACAGATTTTAAGTCTGTAGCTAGAGGTATCAATCACTACTTGCCGGACGATATTGCACTAAAAAGCGTTTATGAAGTCGGAGAATTGTTTGATCCACGTAGAGATGCTGTTTCTCGAGTCTATAGATACAAGATTTGGAATTCATCGATTCGAACACCTCTAATGAGAAGAGTAACAACCCAGATAAGTGGAAAATTAGATTTGACAGCTATGACTGAAGGGGCAGCTATTTATTTAGGAACGCATGATTTTGGGAATTTCTCAGGCTCATTGAACATAGAAGGAGCGACTACCGTCAGGAGGATTGTTAATTCTGAGATATGTCGAGAAGGACACGTCATAGATTACACAGTGGAGGGAAATGCATTTTTACCTCACCAGGTGAGGCGTATGATGGGTGCTCTAGTTGATGTGGGGAGGAAAATTATTTCAATGGAAGACTTAGGTCGTATGGTTGAGTGTAATAGTGATAAAATAGCGCACTCTCTACCACCGCAAGGATTGAGTCTGGAGGAAGTACGATACGATGGCTTTCCTCCTTCGAAACGGAAATATAGCTGCTAAATATAGGATTTGGTAATGGCAATCAGACAAAAAATGTATCAACCAAANAANGCAGAGTTGAAACCTGANTGGAGAGTTATAAACGCTGANGGTAAGACTCTCGGAAGGCTCAGNTCGGAAATAGCCACTCTTTTGCAGGGTAAACACCGTGCTGGTTATGTGCCCTACCTCAATACTGGGGATTATGTGGTTGTCATAAACGCAGAAAAAATAAGAGTGACAGGAAGTAAGTTGGAACAGAAGAAGTACTACAGGCATAGTGGGTACCACGGTGGTCTCAAAGAAACCACTCTNNAAGAATTGTTGGCCACCTATCCTGAAAGAGTTATTCAACAGTCCGTTAAAGGTATGCTTCCAAAAAATACACCTGGCAAGAGGATGCTTTCACGATTAAAGGTTTATGCCGGGGNAAATCATCCACATAGTGCACAGGTAAGTCAGAACGAAGATACGGGTGAATAGGATTCAAAGTATTCAGGAGGAATAATCAGTGGTTGAACAGGCATATACATATGCGGTGGGGAAGCGGAAAACCGCAGTTGCGCAGGTTAGACTTTATCCTGATGCTGGCCCTATTGTGGTTGATGAAAAGCTTATGGAAGATGCGTTTCCGTATAGTATCTGGCAGCAAATTATTAATGAGCCATTTACAGTTACAAACACTCAAGGAAGGTTTCGCGTTGTCGCTAAGGTTTCTGGAGGAGGAACTAATGGCAGGGCAGGAGCTCTTCGTCATGGTATTTCTCGTGCCCTGTCTCAGGTTGAAGGTGGAAAGTACAGAGGGGACCTTAAGAAAGCTGGCCTTTTGACGCGTGACTCCAGAGTTAAAGAGCGTAAGAAACCGGGACTCAAGAGAGCCCGTAAAGCAAAGCAGTATACAAAACGTTAGGCACTTCGAGATATAGAACAGTGTGGTTTTCTTAGGCGTAAGTGCTGTCCACGCTTAAATCAATGATACTGGTGGCCGAGAATTGTAGACTAGGACCATTGGAAATGTAGCTATGAGTACAACCCGTGAAAATAGGTTATCAATGGCGATGGAGAATTATTTGCTCTCCATAATTCGTCTTCAGGAACAGGAGACTAAGGTAACTGCGGTCCAATTGTCAGAACATTTTAAAAGCTTGCCAATGGGAGAAGGATTGGGGACTTCANTGCCATCTGTGTCGGCAATGATTAGGAGAATGANCCGAGAAAAATTAGTAAGCACAAGTTCAGATAAAGAAATATCACTCACAGGTGCCGGTCAGAGGGAAGCTGAAAGTATATTGCGCAGGCATAGATTNGCGGAGAGACTCGCAGTTGATGTACTGAAAGTTGANCTTAAACGTGCCCATGAGGAGGCNCATAGGCTNGAGCACGCTTTTTCTCCCTATCTTGAATCTCGGATTGTAGATATTT
Organism: Chloroflexota bacterium; assembly: GCA_002696685.1. The sequence continues at coordinate 79,516 of NZSI01000039.1, forward strand.
TGGGTTATCCCACAACCTGTCCCTTCGGTCATCCTATACCTGGAAGTGAATACACTTTCAATCGTTCAACAGTTTCTTTAAATAAGGCAAAGGTTGGTGAGGACTATTTGGTAGACATGGTGCCGGAAGACGATATGGATCTACTGGGGTACTTTGTTGATAACGAATTTCTTCCAGGTGCNCATATTCAAGTTGCAGATTTGTCGAAAGCCCGGGGAGTCATAACCTTAAATCTAGGCAGTAAAGAATTGGTATTTAGTATGGGAATATCTAATCTTATTCGGGTGACCCCAGTCTAAAGCAGGCGCGACAGAAATGCCGGATATGAAACTAGTCACCTCCTCTCAGATGATCCAGATAGAGGCTCTTTCTGACGATACTGGGGTTTCTAATGACATTCTAATGGATAAAGCTGGTTATCAATTAGCGAAGGTTGCTATATCTAGTGTCGGCGTAGTTAGCGGTGTCAAATGTCTTGTTTTAATAGGCCCTGGGAATAATGGCTCTGATGGCCTGGTTGCTGCGGGACATCTTCTTAGGGATGGGGCAGAAGTTTACGCGGCTATTTTAGGTAGCAGGCCCGTGCCGGACCCTAGACTGTTGAACGCGATTGATGCCGGTGTTACCACTATCAAGGTTGAACAATATTCTGACTTAATNGAGATTGTTCAGAATGCTCNTTTGATAATAGATGCNGTTTTTGGCACAGGTGTAAATCGNATAATACAGGGTAATCTGGCGAAATATCTAAAACTGGTTTCTGATTTTGCACCACCCGAAAGGAAAATAATTGCAGCAGACATTCCTTCCGGTGTAGATGCCGATACAGGTCAAATTGATCCTTCAACACTTTATGCGGATCATACCGTTGCGTTTGGATATCCAAAAATTGGGAATGTTATTTATCCGGGGAGTGTGGCCACAGGTGAACTTACAGTGGCTGATATAGGGATAGCCCATGGTCTGGATAAAAATATCAAGACATATCTAATGGAACCAGATTTCGTCAGGAATGTCTTGCCGAGAAGACAATTGGATTCGAACAAAGGCACATTCGGGAAGGTTATGATAGTTGGAGGATCTGAAAATTTTGTGGGTGCGGTAGGTCTTGCAGCATACTCTTCTCTTAAAAGTGGAGCGGGACTTGCTACTGTGGCAGCACCTTCTAATATTACCTTGGGTGTCGCTAGTATTGTCCCAGAGGCTACTCTCATAAATCTTCCAATAGATGAATCCGGAACTATCGATGGTTGGCCGGCTGCAAGAGAAATATATCGACGTATGGAAGACTACTCAGCTCTTTTAGTTGGTTGCGGCATGGGAGTGTCGAATCAGGCTCACCTGTTGATTTCTAACCTCTTACTGTCGCCAGTTGACCTTTCTGTCCCTGTGGTGATTGATGCCGACGGGTTGAATATGCTTTCTTCGCATTCTAGGTGGTGGGATCAATTACCCGAAGATTGTGTTCTAACCCCTCATCCAGGGGAAATGTCTCGCATGACTGGCTTATCTGTGACAAAAATTCAAAATGACCGTCTAGAAATTGCTCGAAAATTTTCGGCCAAATGGGGTCGAATTCTTGTACTAAAGGGAGCTAATTCCGTTGTCGCGCTACCAGATGGAAATTTATGGGTAAGCGATATTTCGACCCCCTCACTTTCATCAGCCGGAACAGGCGATGTTTTGGCAGGGCTTATAGCTGGTCTCATAGCTCAAGGATTGTCTGTTTCAGATGCCGCGATATCAGGAGTCTATATACATGGGGTTGCAGGAGAGTTCACAAGAGACAAATTAGGGGACTCAGGAACGCTTGCCTCCGATGTCATATTTGAAATTCCGCAGGTAATGAACATGATTCGGCAAGACATGAAGACGTTATAGATGGTTCAACTTCGTGGTAGAGAAAGGGCTGAATTCGTCGGCAGAATGTTTGATCGAATTTCAGGTCGCTACGATTTTCTAAATACGGTTATGACTTGTGGAAGACATCACGCATGGCGGAGTAAGGCTGCTGGGTTAGTGGGCGGGAAAGAAAACGGAGTGGCTCTGGACGTGGCGACTGGAACAGGAGATTTTGCTTTTACTCTACTCAGTAAGTCGTTTGTGACTAAAGTAGTTGGCGTCGATTTTGCGGCGGAAATGTTAAATAGAGGTGTCGTAAAGGCTGCGCATAGAGGCCTAAAGTCGAGATTCATAGGCAATATTGGGGATGCTCACAAATTACCCTATAAGGATAATTCATTTATATGTGCCACAGTTGGGTTTGGAGCTCGGAATTTTATTGATCTACCTACCGCTATCTCTGAAATGGTCAGAGTCATAAAGCCNGGATCTAGAGTTGTGGTCTTAGAGATTGTCAGACCGACTGGTTTCATAATGTCAAAAGCATTTCTATTTTATTTTCGTAATATAACTCCATATATCGGTGAGATACTTGCTAGGGACAGAGAGGCTTATACTTACCTGCCTGAGTCCGTACAGAAGTTCATGACCGCTTCAGACTTGGCTAACTTAATGGTTGGAGCAGGACTTCGCGAAATTTTGGTAAGTAAGGTTGCTTTTGGTACTGTAGCGATAGTTTCTGGCAAAAAATNAGACTAAAACTAAGGACTCGGTCTTTCAACTAGAGTAACGATGGTGCTTTGAGGCTCCCGGTCTGAGATGTAGTCGACTTTCACGGTTTCTCCTACGGTATAGCTCCACAATACGGTAAGAAACTNAGCCATGTCATCGGTCTCCTGATCATCAAGAGAGGTTATTATATCTCCCGCCTTGAGCCCTGCATTATATGCTGGTTTCTCTGGAGCTACCTGGGTAATTAAGATTCCTTCAGAAGTGCCTAGATCGAATCTATCTGATAATTCGGTAGTGTTAGTCATTCCACTTAAACCGATAAGTGGTCTAATTACTTTACCTTTCTTGATCAGGCTATTAATAATTGGCTTTGCGACACCTGAGGATACGGCAAAACCAACTCCTTGCGCCCCGCCATACACGGCGGTGTTGATACCTATAACCTTTCCATCCATATCAATTAACGGACCACCGCTATTTCCTTTGTTTATCGCGGCATCCGTTTGTATCATGTCGTATAGATCGCCTCTTTCCGTCCTTATTGTTCTACCTAAGCCACTTATTATGCCTAGCGTCACTGTTGGCCCNCCTTTTAATCCAAGAGCGTTACCGATGGTTGCTACCCAGTCTCCAGTGCGAATGTCATCTGCCTCAGTGAAAACTACTGTGGGTAGTTTGTCGGCACCGATTTTAATTACTGCCAAATCAGACAATAAATCGAGTCCGACGATTTCAGCTGAATAATGACTGCCATTAGAAAGACCTACTTCAATGTCTCTNGCGTCCTGTATAACGTGGTAGTTGGTTACGATGTAACCATCAGGTCGCACAATCATTCCGGTTCCTGATCCCTCATCCGTGAAGTCATAAAAAANTCCCCTCGACAGTATGTCGACGGATATTGAAACTACCCCCGGCTCTACAGTCCTCACAACATCGGCTATCGTTGGAAGAATAATCGGTCGATGATAAACCTCAGACTTTATTGATGTCTGGGTGTTTTCTGTTCCAGTGATTTCAGAGAGGTTGGTTGTTATGGGTTCGGTGACTTTTGTACAACCTAAGAAACCTAAAATGATTACGATGCAAATCGTAATATCCAATGAGAATTTGCTATAAGACATGTCACGATTCATTGTGAGAGGTTGCAGGTATTACCCTAACTCTAACCCTCCCAAATCCGGACCATAAACCTAAGCGTCCCTGTGGTCTACTTGTTCTTATGCCGTAGGCATGAAACATGGAAGTTAACTGGGCTCCGAAAAGTAATATTATTGCCGATACGTAAATCCAGGCTAATAATGCCATCAAGGCTCCTATGGAACCATAGACTACGTTATAGACGGAAAACTTTCCGATGTACCAAATGAATCCCATCTGAGCTGCTATAAATATTAAAGAGGCTAGAAGTGCTCCGGGAAGCACATAAATAATGTGTATGTTCGCATTTGGTATCCATCTATATAAAGTCGTAAAGGACAAGAATATGAGCACTGGGGAAACTAACTGAGTTATTATTTCCCATACTAAATCCCCTGGTAATTCGCCCTCAGTGGCGAAAAATTCAACCATTCCTCTTATGACTTCAATAATTGGAGCCGTGAAGAGTACTATCAGCACTAACATACCAGCCCCTAATACAAGTGCTATATCGATCAGGCGTTCTCGTAAAAATGGACGGGAAGTTGTCACACCCCAAGCAGTGTTTATACCTTTACGAACAGCACCGAACACCGCCGAAGACGCCCAAACTAATCCCAAAAANCTCGCGATACCCGTGATAGTCCGTGCGCTTACTATACCTTCCATGGTTGAACCAATTAACTCACTTGATATGGGTAGCACGCTGGCTATCTGCTGGGAAATGTTTGACTCTTTTGATTCAGGTCCAATTAAGAATCCCAATGCAGTTATAACTGCTAAACCAAGTGGGAACATGGAAAAAAGTGCATAGAATGATATGGCGGCTGCTAGGTATTGACAGTTCTTGTGCAAGAACTCCCTAACGGCCTCATTCATAAAAAGGACTAATCTAATTGGAACCAAGAATCATTCCTAGCGTATTTGTTTACTAACAATATTGGAGCTGTCTATAGTTTACCAAGCCTATTATGTGAATAGTGCCATGTGTAAAAGGAGAATATATAAAATTTGATGATTATATTATTGGAAGGTTTTAATTTTGAGGACTAGCGACTTTAATTACTATCTTCCTGAGGAACTAATCGCTCAGACACCTATAGAGCCCAGGGATCATTCAAAACTTATGCTTGTCGAACGGGATCAGAGTGCGATATCACATGATCGTTTTTTTAATCTTCCCAAATATTTACGACAAGGCGATGTGTTAGTTTTTAACGATAGCAGAGTTATTTCCGCGCGCCTTTATGGATCTCGGGATGATACTGGAAATAAAATTGAGTTGTTACTTTTGTCTAGGTTAAGAGAAGGTGTTTGGAGGGCTCTTGTCAGGCCGGGAAGGAGAATGCGAGAAAATGATTACTTCATTATCCACGACAGGGATGGTAATAAGAGTGAAATGACGGGCCAAGTATTAGAAGTGGAAGAATCAGGAAGTAGGATTATAAAAATAACTAATGAATTTCTTATTGAAGATATTGGTAACGTTCCCTTGCCACCCTATATACATGAAAAAGTGTCAGATCCCGAGCGATATCAGACCATTTATGCAAAATCTGAAGGTAGCGTAGCGGCTCCGACTGCGGGACTGCATTTCACAGAAGAGCTGATGTCTAATATTCGGGATAAAGGTGTTTTGACAGAGTTTGTAACCCTTCATGTCGGTTGGGATTCATTTCGTCCTTTGAAAAGTGAAAATATCTTTGATCATAAAATGCATTCAGAATATTGGCATTTGTCTAACCAGACCGCCCTGAACATCAATGAGGCGAAGCAGGAAGGAAGAAGGATCATTTCTGTTGGTACTACCGCTGCTCGGCTATTGGAAAATGTTTTTGAAAAACAGAATGGCTATCCAATAAGGGAAGGGTCCGGCTGGGCAGATATCTTCATCACTCCCGGGTATGAGTTTAGAGTTCTAGATGGATTAATAACTAATTTCCACCTCCCTAAGTCTACCCTGCTCATGTTAACAAGTGCTCTTTCAGGAAGAGATCTTATGCTAAAGGCCTATAGAGAGGCTGTGGATTCTGAATATCGATTTTATAGTTTTGGGGATGCAATGTTGATATTTTGAATATCAATACTTTGTTCAGATGTAAAATTTTTTCACATGTATAATCCGGCCAGTCTAGTTTTTAGATTTGCCTGACTTTTAAAATGGAGTTTGATATGGAACTACCAGCACCTGCAGAGGATATTCTTAATGAGCTGGGTTTAAATTCGGTAATTTCTGCAGCCGGTACAACAACTGCATATGGGGGTAGTAGGCTGCGCCCGGAGGTTATGGATGCGATGAACCGGGCATCNAATACCATGGTTAATATCGATGCACTCAANGGGGCAGCAGGAAAAATTTTGGCAGAATACAGTGGTGCTGAAGCTGGTCTAGTGACCAGTGGTGCTGCTGGAGGACTTGTTTTACAGGCAGCGGCGGTTATTGCTGGTACAGATCCAATCAAGATGAATAAACTTCCCGACACNGANGGGATGAAGAATGAAATTATCATTCATCGNAGTCACAGGTTTCCTTATGANCAGTGTTATCTTTCAGTNGGNGCAAAGTTTGTTGAGATTGGAGACGGNAGGCGATGTAATGAATGGGAACTTGAGGGNGCGTTCACTGANAATACTGCAGCAGCAGCATATCTTTTTTCACCATTTATAACTAGGAGATCTATCCCNTTCCCCCGTTTTTGTGAGATATCCCATGCTAATGGAATTCCNGTGATNGTTGATGCTGCTTCATACATTCCACCTAGGTCAAATCTTAANCAATATATTGCTCAAGGAGCAGATCTAGTTATTTATAGTGGAGGCAAAGGTGTGAGGGGNCCACAGGGTACGGGAATACTTTGTGGGAAGGCAGATTTAATTGAAGCTGCTTACGCTAACGCAAGCCCACATCAATTTATTGGTCGGGGACTAAAAGTTTCTAANGAAGAAATCATAGGGCTTGTAAAGGCGCTGGAGATATTTGTAAACGAAGACGAGGATGCTGAAAACGAGAGATACAAACGTATGTGCTCCAAAGTGGTGGATGCACTGGTTGAAATTCCCGGACTGTCGGTAAAAGTTGTTCATGACAGATATGATTACCTGATACCTATGGCTCAGATTGGTTTCACAGATGAATGGGATGGAGCATCAAGAGATACTATTTGGGAAGAACTTGCNAATGGTGACCCAGTTATTTACTTGGGTAATATCGGGGGTCCTGATGAACTCTTGGTGGACCCTTTTAACCTGACAGACTCNGAGTTAGAGGTGGTAATTGAACGTTTGCATAATAAGTTAGTCGGATAATTTAAAAAGAATTGTAAGGGTAGGTAATTTAGATATGTTAGACAGGTTTAAAGTTCCGAAGGAAGAGATCGTAAGAGTTGATCATGAGTCTCTAGAGGAAACGGTAAAAAACGTTTTCATGAAAATGGGTGTTGTGGAAGGTGATGCTGAGGAAGGGGCTCACGTTCTGGTGTCAACAGACCTGAGAGGCGTTGAAACCCATGGTGTATCTAATATGTTGAGAAGTTATGTCTCGAGTTATAACGAGGGGAGCCTTAATCCAAGACCCAACTGGACAATAGAACGNGAATCTCCTGGCACGGCAACTATAGATGCAGATAAGGGTCTGGCAGTTATCTTAGGCCCAAAAGCAATGAGGATAGCCATAGACAAGGCATCCAAGGTGGGTGTTGGGGTTGTTACTATGAAAAATGCCGGTCATTCAGGAGCTATTGGGCATCATGCGATGATGGCCGCAAAACAGGATATGGTCGGAATGACCGCAACGGCTGGAGGTATGTCTGTACTTCCTACTTTCGGTGCGGAGCCCAGGTTGGGTACAAATCCAATTGCCATAGCAGCTCCGGCTAGAAATAACCCGCCCTTTTTATTTGATGCGGCTACTTCAGCAATAGCTGGTAACAAATTATCACTGGCCACCAGAGTTAATGCCGATCTTCTGCCAAATTGGATATCAGAATTGGATGGAAGCCCCATCTCGGATGAAATTCCTATGAGGGAAAGAGGACAGTTCTATCAACTGCCCCTTGGTGGTACGAGAGAGCAGGGTTCTCACAAAGGTTATGGGTTTTCCATGATGGCTGAAGTGTTAGCCACATTACTTAGCGGGGCGATTTCCCCAATGGTGCTTGGAAGCGGAGGCTCTGGGCATCACTATTTCTGTGCTTACAATGTTGCTTCGTTCACAGATGTGGATGAATTTAAAGATAATATGGATAACATGTTGCAGACCTTGAAAGACACTCCTCCCGCTCCAGGTCATGAAAGAGTTATGTATCCTGGACTCTCAGAGTATGAGGAGGAACAGGAAAGAAGAAGCAATGGCATTCCCCTTCATACTGAAGTTGTGGAATGGTTCACCGATATAACAAGTGAATTGTCTATCCCAATGGTGAAGATTATTTAACGGGTAGATTTAAAGTCTTTTTCTGAATGCNTGTGCTCAATTGGTATAGGCATTCGTATCTTTATTCAACAGTTACCGTCGCTGATTCTTTGTAATTATTGACTGATACGATATTAAGTATTCCAATTGCATCCTTTTTGAATTCACGAGTAAATGATTTAATTTAATAGACGTTAGCAATTTAAATTTAGGAATTGCTTATAGAGGTTCAAGGATTCTTCCATATTTAACAAGAAGAATCTTTTCTAAATANATCAAATAGTGGCCAATAAGGTAGAAAAATAATAATGATTTGGCTAATTGGTAATAAAAACCCCCTTCCTTTGTTGATGGGTTCAATGTTGTTATTGGTAATGTTTCTTGTTGGTTGTGCAAGTGATGACTCTAATTCTTCTTCCAACTTAGCCCTTGTCGACCCGTCCCGTGGGGACTTTAATATGTCCGGATCTGTTGAGATCGATGGCTCTAGTACTGTATATCCGGTCTCTGAGGCAGTAGCAGAAGAATTCAACGAGTTATATCCAGATGTTCGAGTAAATGTAGGTGTTTCTGGAACTGGTGGNGGATTTAAGAGATTTACTGCTGGAGAGACTGANATATCAGATGCGTCTCGACCCATTAANAATCCTAAGGAGACAAGTGCAGCAGAAGCGAACGGTATTGAGTATGTTGAACTTAGGATCGGCACGGACGGATTATCTGTGGTGGTCAGCCCGGATAATGATTTTGTAGAGTGTTTGACCATNGATGAGTTGAAGAAAATATGGGANCCNGGATCTTCTATNAATAATTGGAGNCAGGTTCGNGTTGGATTTCCAGATCAGAAGATGAGGTTATATGGNCCTGATACTGACTCAGGCACATTTGACTANTTCACTGAGGAGGTAATGGGAGAGGCNCAGCTGTCGCGTCCTGACTATACTGCCTCTGCGGACGATAANGTACTCATTCAGGGTNTATCAGGNGACAGAGGCTCGCTTGGGNATTTTGGGTACGCCTACTACAGGGAGAGCAAAGATAAGCTAAATTTGGTAGCAGTTGATAGTGGTGCGGGGTGCGTTGCTCCAAGTGAGAATACTATACCTTCAGGAGAATATAGCCCTCTATCTAGGCCACTTTTTATTTATGTGAANCTTNNAAGTATGACAAGGNCTGAAGTTAAGGCATTTNTAGACTTTTATATGGAACATGGACCCGNTTTGACTGAAGAGGTTGGCTATATTTCTTCGGACTCAACGGTATATAGTGCCAATAAAGATCTGCTTAAATAGGGTTATTGTATGGATTTAGAGGGTAGTACTTAAACTAGCTTCTTCTCCAAATGAGCATAGGTCCTTTACCCAGTTTGAGCAGATAGTATTTCTTTTATATAACTGTCCTCTTTTTTCTACAATAAATTCATACAAACCTAAGTTTATTAGCAAGTGGTCGACGTCAAAGAATGACTGTTTGAGGCGTTGTGATTAGTTTAACTAATGTGGCATTTTTGGAACGCCATTTTTCTTGAACCCGTTTGTGATGATTGAATCAGCGTATTGATCCTTCTCTTTAGAGGGTGAATAATGGACTAAGTTATTTGAAATACGTTTAGCCCTGCTAAATTGGGAGTGAATTCTAACAACGTCATGACAGGAAGAACTAGTCCAAGGCGCAGGAAGTCTGCTCACTTCGAAGGATCCATAGTTAAATGGATATTTTTTGGCTGTGCAACCTTATCCATTTTAACGACTGTGGCGATCCTGGTTACCTTGATATACCAGGCATCCAGTTTCTTTTTTGAAGTAAGTCTGTGGGAATTCTTGACGGGTACTCGCTGGACGCCTATTTTGAAACCCCGTGCCTATGGAGTTCTGCCTCTGGTATCAGGCACATTACTGATCACACTCATAGCAGCCGCGGTAGCCTTACCGATAGGATTAATGACAGCTATATTTCTGTCTGAATATGCTCCGGATAAGATTAGAAGGATCATAAAACCTATTCTTGAAATTCTTGCAGGGATTCCTACTGTTGTATACGGATATTTTGCTCTCACTTTTGTCACCCCACTTCTACAAGGTATTTTTGACAACCTCATAATTTTCAATGCTCTCAGTGCAGGGTTGGTAATGGGTGTGATGATCATCCCCATGGTTTCTTCTCTTAGTGAGGACGCGATGATGTCTGTACCTCGCAGTTTGCGCGAAGCCGCTTATGCTCTTGGCGCCACTCGATATGAGGTTAGTTTGCGTGTAATTGTTCCGGCTGCCTTGTCAGGCATAATCGCAGCTTTCATTTTGGCACTGTCACGGGCTATAGGAGAGACGATGCTCGTCACTATAGCTGCTGGAGCAACTCCAAGAATGAGCTTTGACCCCATGGAAAGCATACAGACAATGACAGCTTACATAGTGCAGCTTTCCTTGGGAGAAGCAGCAGTGGGCTCTTTGGAATACAACACCATATTCGCCGTGGGTTTGCTACTCTTTGTTATGACATTTGTAATGAATTTGCTGGGTTTTTGGGTAGTACGTCGGTTTAGGGAGGTGTACTGAAGTGGAGAGTAATAACATTACCTCTGGTCAGTTGAAACCTAGGCGTATTTTAAGACGCACGATTGGTGGATTTGTTTATGGTGTGTTTCTTTTATCGGTATGTGTGGGGATTCTTGGGTTGATGGCTTTATTATATGAGGTCCTTACAACAGGATTACCCTGGCTGAACTGGCAATTCATAACTGATTATCCATCTCGTCACCCCGAGGAAGCCGGTCTTTTTTCGGCTTTAATGGGGACAGTCTGGCTAATGGCTATGACTGCTATTTTTACGGTACCAGTAGGTGTAGGAGCTGCGATATATCTGGAAGAATATGCTCCTAGTAATCTATTTACCAGGATTATCGAGATAAATGTCGCCAACTTAGCAGGAGTTCCATCGATAGTGTATGGATTACTTGGTCTCGCTCTGTTTGTAACGTGGTTTGAACTAGGAAGGAGTATTCTTGCTGGATCAATGACGTTGTCATTACTAGTGTTGCCAATTGTTATTCTGGCCTCCAGAGAAGCTATAAGGGCGGTACCAGATTCATATAGACAGGCCGCTTACGCCATGGGTGCGGATCAATGGCAAGTTATTAAAGGTGTTGTGCTACCATCGGCTCTCCCAGGAATATTGACAGGAACTATTCTTGCGATGTCTCGGGCAATTGGTGAAGCAGCACCGGTTATAGCGATTAGTGC
>NZSI01000040.1 GCA_002696685.1 Chloroflexota bacterium
GTCAGAACTGCAGAACCGATTGCAAAGCCCTTTCCAGTGGCTGCGGTTGTATTACCAAGAGAGTCCAAGGCGTCTGTTCTCTCCCTAACTTCTGGATCCAATCCAGCTTGTTCTGCGATACCACCAGCATTGTCTGCCACAGGACCATATGCATCCGTTGCGAGAGTGATTCCTAGTGTTGAAAGCATACCGACCGCTGCCAGAGCGACTCCGTACACACCTGCAAGTTCATAGGAAAGCCACATCGCGATAACTACAACAAGACCTGGAATGACTGTGCTCACCATACCAAGACCAAGGCCTCCGATCATTATGGTAGCTGGTCCAGTCTCTGCCTGTTCAGCCAATTTTTTCGTTGGACTGTATTCGTATGAAGTGTAATATTCGGAAGCTGTTCCTATCAGTTGTCCCGCTACCAATCCCACAAGAACTACCCAGAACAACTGCCATTGAAGTCCGAGGATTATTATTGCCCCTGCGGTACCTGCAAGTACCAAGATACCAGCGACAAAAATCCCTGTCCTTAACGACCAAAGCAATCTACCCATGTCGGCACCTTCGCCTGTGCGAACAAGAAAAGTACCAATTATTGAAGCTATTATTCCAATTGAAGCTACAAGAAGCGGAAACAATATAAGCTCATCCGCCGGGGTGTTGTTTAAAACACCTGCACCAACAGCGGCAAGAGCAACAGTAGCGATAATCGAACCCACATAAGATTCGAATAAATCTGCCCCCATTCCAGCCACATCACCTACGTTATCACCCACATTATCTGCTATTGTGGCAGGGTTGCGGGGATCATCTTCAGGTATCCCTTGTTCCACTTTACCGACCAAGTCAGCCCCCACGTCAGCCGCCTTGGTATATATACCGCCACCGACCCTCGCGAAAAGAGCGATTGAAGAAGCACCAAATCCAAAACCGGCAACAACACTGTAATCACCGAATGCCACAAACATCATGGTTACACCTAGGAGGGCGATACCTACAACGGAAGCACCCATAACGGCACCGCTATTAAAAGCAACCCTGAGGGCTGAATTCAATCCCTCCATTGCCTGAACAGTGGTTCTCGTATTTGCCCGAACCGCGATACTCATTCCGATGAATCCCGCCAAGCCAGAACCAATGGCGCCAATTAAGTAAGCAATAGCAGTTCCCGGCACTGATGAGCTTTCTTTCCCGTCCATTCTGTCTAGCACGTCCATGTCAATGAACACGCCTATTATTATTGCCATCACTACCACAAATACAGCCAAAAGTCGGTATTCCCGGGATAGGAATGCCATGGCCCCTTTTTGTATCGCATCTCCAATAAAGCGTATCTGGTCGTTCCCACCGTCCTTCTTAAGAACCATGGAAGTTAATAACGCAGCGAAGGCAAGTGCGATAAAGGAGGCAACTACCGCAATAATCTGTATGGTTTCCATCTATAACTCCTCAGTAATGCCAAGTGGCATTTCTATTCGTAAAACAAGCATGAATTTTCCTTCATGTATCTCAAAGGGTCAATACGAATGAGGTAGAAGAAAAGAGCTAATTGNCCAACAGGCTTTGCAAAATCCCAGTCTAGGCACCTGAGTTCCAGATATCAACCAGTGACCTCGCAGATTGTTCAGGTGACTCAGCCATAGTGATCGCACTGACGATACAGACCGACCGAACTCCAGTATGCCTGACTTCGTGCAAATTCTCAGCGCCTATACCTCCGATTGCAACGACTGGAAGTTCCGTGTCTTGGACTAATTTTTTTACCACTTTTGGCCCTACAGGTATCCTAGATGACTTACCCATGGTACTCGTTGCGTACACAGCGCCCACTGCNAGGTAATCGGCCCCAGAATATTCCGATTCCGAAGCTTCAATTGGTCCATTGTTAGATCTTCCAATACCTCGTGCCTGGCCTAGTAACTTGCTAGCACTTTTAACCGGCAAATCAGATTGCCCGACATGGAGGAATGGGGCACTGACTAGATTAGCAATGTCCGCTGCATCGTTTACAACAAAAGTAACCTCAGCGTCGTCACATATTTCCTGAATGGCTTGGGCGTTCTCCAAAAAAATGGATCGATCATTAACTTTGTCCCTATATTGAATAACGCTTACCCCACCGTTTATCACCAACTNAGTTACTTCTACCAAACTTCTGTTATTAACTGCCTCAGGGTCAATAATGGTGTAGATACCATTAATACTTTCCCTTAAAACAGCNCGTACTCTGATATTTATCTCCGATTCAACTGCGTTAATAAAGCCAGTTAAGGTTTGATTCGACAAACTTCTAGCAGTTTCAAGCCGCAAAAGTACAGACTCTGCACTCTCCAGAAAAGCTCTCATCTTGGGAGGATCCAACAAAAAAGATTTACTAAATTCGGAAATATCTGCCTTCAACCGCAACATATATTCGTCGACGCCATTATCGGGTTTATCTAAGGCATCTAATAGGGAGGAAAACACACTTTCATACTGGGTCATATTTATATATCCAACCCTTTAGGCATTTGGCCCCCTCGGGCATCATCTATGGTTCTTCTTACGCTCTCGGGCATTTCTACACCATGAGTTTTAAATTTTTCTTCCACATTACGTCCAATATCCGATGAATCTGAGAATTTTTCAGATGACCCATTTCTGTTCATCTTGAATGACGACAATGAAATCTTCCTCTTAACATCATAATTTTTGCAATCTGGACATTGAGTATCACGATTTTCAGTAAATGAACGATACAGGACTTCGAAGTCCAAAAAGCAACTTTTGCAGCGGTACTCATAAATGGGCATCGTAAACTTATATGCCTCCTAGATCACCAGCTATTATTACGACCTCATCACTTTGGAAACTGGAGCAAAACTTCTTCTATGGATAGGTGACGGGCCTTTTTCAGACAATGCAATCATATGTTCACGGGTTCCATACCCTTTATTTCTCTCAAACCCATATCCATCATATAGACTCGAAATATTACTCATCTCCATATCTCTAGAAACTTTAGCAACTATAGATGCAGCTGCTATTGACCGGCTTTTTCGNTCACCTTTTATAATCGACTGGAATGGAATTTTCGCCTCGGGGAGATCTAGAGCGTCCACCAGAAGAAAATCGGGTTGCCTTATAGAGTCAGCTATAGCTCTTAGCATAGCTTTTTTGGTCGCAAGTACAATCCCATACTCATCCACTTCTTCAGCAGAACAACTTCCCACTGAGCAAACTACCGCCAAATTCCTAATTTCGTTTGAAAGTTTCTCTCTTTTCTTTGGGGTGAGAAGCTTGCTATCAGTTACTTCTCTAACTAGTCTGTCATCGATATCAGGTGCAAACGCGGTTACCGCAGCTGTCACTGGACCTGCAAGGGCTCCTCTTCCGACTTCGTCAACGCCTCCAACACAACTGAATCCACCTAGGATAAGTTCTGTTTCTACTCTAAACGAAGTTTCTTCCATCAACCCGTGCTGTTACACAGTCGTCAACATCTTGGATTGCTTCAAACTAGGTCCATCATCTAATACGTTTTCTATAATTCCCCCGCCTAANAGCTCCTCACCTTTGTAAAAAACCACAGGCTGCCCTGGCGTTATAGCCCTCTGGGGATCTTTAAACTCAACAGTTCCGGAATCTTCGTTAAAAAATGCAGTTGCTTGAGATTCTTCAGCCTTGTAGCGAATGCGGGCAAAAATATCTATGACTTCACTTCTGTAACTCTCATGAGTCAAACTAAGGTTTTTGAAACTNAACCTCTTTCGATAAAGTTCGCTTTCTTCACCCAGTGTTATTTCATTCGTCTGATTATCTATTTTCAGTACGAATTTTGGCTCCAACCCATTGTTTTTCAGGCCGAGTCGCCTTCGTTGGCCAACAGTAAAGAATTGAATTCCTGGGTGATCACCTAGTACCTTTCCAGACGTATCAACAAATGATCCAGGGCGAGCCTTTATCCGTTCCTGCAAGAATTCTCGATAGTTCCCGGAGGGTATAAAGCATATCTCCTGACTATCAGGCTTATCGGCAACAGGTAGCCCGCCATCCAAAGCTAATTCTCGAATCTCTTTCTTCGTATACTCNCCAACTGGAAAAAGAAGTTTTTGTAGTTCCGGCTGGTTCAAAGTGAATAAAACATAAGATTGATCTTTCCCGGAATCAATTCCCCTTAGCAATTTCACACCAGAAGACGATCTATCTAACCTGGCATAATGACCAGTAGCGATGTAATCAGCCTCTAAAAACATGGCTCTTCTAAGAAGAAAATCGAATTTTATCTTGTCGTTGCAGGCTAGGCAGGGATGGGGTGTTCGACCNGAGTCGTATTCTCTAACAAAATAATTTACGACGTGTTCTTGAAATTCCTTTTCAAAGTTCACAAAGTAATGTGGGATACCTAGAACATCGCAAACATTCCTTGCATCCTCCACGTCTTCAACTGAACAGCATCTCTTGTTATGAACCTCACCCACCTCTGAATCCTCATCAGAGGACCAGAGCCTTAGGGTCATTCCGATCACATCATAACCTTGATTTTTCAGAAGCAAGGCAGCTACCGAGGAATCAACCCCGCCGCTCATCGCGACTATAACTCTTTTCTTATTCATACTAAAAGGCTAGCACACTGTATCTTTTGCTGCGTCGAATATTATTGGCTAGTTAAGCATATAATTAATTGCCATGGAATCTCAAAAAACATATAAGGAAAGAATAGTAGAAGCAAGGGTGACAGCTGCTGACGCCTCTTCAGACCTCCAAGCAGAATATATAATGGAGTTGGACGTATCGGAAGTTTGTGCATTTGCNGANTNNTTTGTCGTGCTTACCGTCCAATCTCCAAGACANATGCGTGCTGTGGTTGATGAAATAGAATCCNNACTTAAGNCTTTNTCGCTACCACTGCACCACAGGGAAGGGGATAACACTAGTGGCTGGACTCTCTTGGACTACGGCGACTTGGTGATTCATATTCTAGGAAAAGACTTTAGAGAATTTTATGCCATTGAAAAGACTTGGATCGACGATCATGACGCTAATATTATCCGAATCACTCAATAATCCAGGCATCTATTTCTCTTACATAGTCGAGAATTTCATTCTTATCGAAAAAAAGATTTAGCTCCCTCTCCGCTGATTCTGCCGAATCAGACCCATGAACGAGATTCATTCCTATTGTCATGCCAAAATCCCCCCTGATAGTTCCAGGATCTGCCTCCTGGGGGTTGGTTCCTCCCATCAAGGTTCTTACTACTGAAACGGCGTTGTCACCTTCTACTGCAAGTGCCACGACTGGTGAGGAAGTAATAAAACTGACTAGGTCTCCGAAAAATGGTCGACCAACGTGCTCTCCATAGTGCTCCTTAGCAAGTTCCCCACTAACGTGAATAAGTTTGAGCCCTGCTATCTTTAATCCCTTGCTTTCAATTCGCCCAATAACTGTTCCGATTAAACCACGTTGTACTCCGTCAGGCTTAACTAACACCAATGTCTTTTCCAAACTATTCTCCTTGGACTTAAAACTTTATTAATTTTTCTGTCTAGCTCTCTCAGCTGAATCAATCTGAGAACTTTGCACATAAATTGGCTCTAATGCTGCCACATCATCTACAGAACCTTTCTTAAATTTTCGCCACCCTATGGACACCATCGAAGACATCGATCGGGTAGGGGGTGCAACTTCCATTACATTCAAAGACCGGTCTATTGAACCACTATTGATAAGTTCTTCTACCGATTCTCCACATACAATTTGTCCCTCATTAATGACGATCTCATCCTTGCGAAAATATACCAATTCAACTTCTTGTCCCTCGTTGAAGTTATTTTCCTGATAGTCGATGCGGTAGACCCTCCCTCTACCAGCCGGTAAAAATACTGAAGCTTCCCCNCCTAGCTTTAAATATGGGTGCCGCTCGATATCGGCGGTCGGTATGCCCACTATTGGGACGTGCAGGCCAGATGCAATCCCTTTGGCCGTCGTCACACCCACTCTGACTGAACTAAACGATCCTGGACCGGATGCGACAAATATCACCTCGAGATCTTCCAGAGTAATTCCCACATTTTCAACAAGTTCCGATATAGCCGGCAATAATTCTACAGAATGGTTTCTTTTAGAGAGCCAAGTTTGGTGTTTTACTACCGCTCCTGCATCACTTAAACTTACGCTAGCATACGCAGTAGAGGTGTCTATACCCAGTTCCATTCAACCGACCTTATCTTGTAAATTCGCTGGCGCTACAAATTGATCCAAGTTTTCATGTTCTTCAATACGCGAAGCAGTCACCTTCAACAGTCTGGAATACTCATCCAGTCTCACGAACTCTATCAAAATGGACTCCCTGGGAAATAAGTTCTTGCTCCTTCCCGGCCATTCGATTATAGAAACGCCATCACCATAGATAAGTTCGTCAAGACTTTGATCATCATGAATAGATAAGTTATCCAAGCGATAAAGGTCCATATGGTATATGGGAACCCTTCCAGCATATTCAGCGACAATTACAAACGTTGGGCTTCTTGCGATATCATCCGATCCCATTCCTGATATGAGACCCTGTGTTATGCAAGTTTTTCCGCATCCCAATTCACCATCCAGTAAAACAACATCTCCCTCAAGCAAATTAGTGCCAACTATCTGCCCGATTTGAATTGTGTCTTCCGGACTTTGAGATAAAAGTGTAATTGTATGATATTGATCAGTCATTTCAGTTTATTAATAATGCCACATCAACACTGGCAACGACGAGGAGTTAGCTTTGTCTTCAAGCAAAAATTTAAAATACATGGCTGTAGTTCCAGAGAATTTCTCGATAACCGAGGATAGTAGTGTCCTGTTTTTAATGCATGGATATGGAAGCCACATGGGTGATCTTGCGTCACTCGCGGGCCTGATACGAAATGGATCTCACTTAATGATATGCCCTAATGCCCCACTATCTCTCCAACTAGGGTTCAACCAGACAGGGTTTTCCTGGGGGAACTACGAAGACCAGGAAAATTACACTAATGACATCAACGTTTCTTCTGAAAGGGCATTTTCAACCATAGACTCAGCCAAATCCCAATATGGATTTAATGACTCCAATCTAATAATAGGAGGCTTTTCGCAAGGTGGATCCATGGCACTTAGAATGGGATTTACGAAAAATAGGAAATTCAAAGGAGTAATGGCCCTGAGTACGATCCTCCGAGAGGATCACCAGAGCTATATTCAGCGTTCCGACATCCCGATCTTTGTGTCCCACGGTACGAATGATAAGGTGCTAGAAATTAAGGAAGG
Source organism: Chloroflexota bacterium (assembly GCA_002696685.1). Next base: position 7,265 of record NZSI01000040.1, read on the forward strand.
CAGATATATAAACGAGACCTTAAAAAGTCGAAATATTGATGTCACGTATAAAGAATATGCAATGGCACATGAAATTACACGAGACTGTATCTCGGATCTTAGCAATTGGATAGATACTTTGGGAGTTGAATAGTCATCCTGGTCATTGGAGCGATTCCGACCTAAGAAAGTCAAAGTCGCATCCCTTGTCAGCTTGAGTTATGTGCCTTGCGTGTAGCCATTTAAATCCTCTTCTATGTTCTGGGCCTTCAGCAAAATTGGCTTTTATACGACCGTCCATTTCTGAATCAGATATGTCCAAGCTTAGCCTACGATTAGGAACATCAAGAGTTATTCGATCCCCATTTTCCACCGCACTCAGAGGCCCCCCGTTGGCAGATTCCGGACTCGCATGTACAACGACGGTCCCGAAGGCAGTTCCACTCATGCGTGCATCACTAATTCGGACCATATCTCTGACACCAGTAGCCAATATTTTCTTTGGAATTGGCAAAAATCCCCATTCCGGCATTCCCGATGCCCCAATTGGACCCCCGTTTTTCATTACCAGAACATCATTCGGTGTCACATCTAAATCGGGATCATCAATTCTAGCAGAGAGGTCATCATGGTCATTAAATACAACTGCTCTCCCAGTGTGTACCATTAATTCAGGCGAGGCTGCTGTAGGTTTGATTATCGCTCCAGTTGGTGCCAAATTACCGTAAAGTACGGCAAGTCCTCCTTCAGGATCCAAAGCATCATCTATTGACCTGATTACATCTGGCAGATGCGCTTGCTGGCCAGCTATGTTTTCCCCAAGAGTTTTTTCGGTAACGGTGACATTAGACAGGTCCAGTAAATGAGAAATTCTATTCATAAGAGCTGGCACACCACCTGCGTAATAAAAATCCTCCATCAGATACTGTCCTGAAGGCTTAAGATTAAGCAGAAAAGGAGTAGTTTTCGAAAGCTCATCAAAAAGCTCAAGCGGCAATTCAATGCCCACCCTTCCTGCAATGGCTATCAGGTGAATAATTGCATTTGTAGATCCGCCAATCGCATGAACACATCTAATAGCATTTTCAAAAGCTGACTGAGTCATTATTTTCGATGGCTTTAGATCGGTTTGGGAAATTGCCACTATCTGCCGTCCCGCTGCCTCTGCCATCTGTTTTCTCCTGGAGTCTACTGCAGGAATAGCAGCATTCCCAGGCAGAGCCATTCCAAGAGCCTCCCCTATGGTCGCCATTGTGGAGGCTGTTCCCATTGTCATACAGTGACCAGAACTCCTAACAATGCAACTTTGTAGTTCCGCCCAGTCGTCTTCAGTGATGGTTCCAGCCCTCAATTCGACCTCATAGCGCCGACAGTCTGTGCAGGATCCCAGCTCCTCTCCTTTCCAATTACCCTTCAACTGTGGTCCACCTGTAACGAGGATGGAGGGTATATCAGCACTTGCAGCGCCCATCAATAAAGCGGGGGTTGTCTTATCACACCCACCTAGTAAAACGACGCCATCGAGGGGGTTTGCCGTAATGGATTCCTCTACATCCATGCTCAACAGGTTACGATAGAGCATCGTGGTTGGTTTCATATTGTATTCACCCAAAGACATGACCGGAAATTCCATCGGGAATCCTCCGGCCTGCCACACACCAATTTTTACGGATTCTGCTAAATCACGTAGATGAGCATTACAGTGAGTTAATTCGCTCCAAGTGTTGCATATACCGATTATTGGCTTTCCTTCATAAGATGGCTCCTCAAAGCCCTCAGCCTTGAATGCCGCCCTCCTTAGCCAACCATACAATTCGGGTGTTTCAAACCAATCTTTGCTTCTTTTTGATACGGGGGAGCTAGACATCGACAAAAATCTCCAGAATATTAGGCTTCATCTTCGGATTGTTTTTCAAATTCAGCCATCTGTTTTTCCACATGGATTCTGATAGCGTTACGAAGTTCGTTCGCGGAAGGAGGGGATACGTAAAACACTTGGACATCTGATTCAAACTGCACTCCATGCCCTTCAGCAATGAAAAGTAGAGCAACATCATCAGTATTCATCGTGTCGGATATCTTTTGCGATATTGTTTCAAACCTTTGCTTGGTCAGGTTCTGATAAGAATCCATTGCAAGTTCATAGACTTTTTTGCTCAATAACCCAATAGACATACAACGCTGCCAATCAGAAATCTCCCTCAAAACCTCTTCATCTTCGACGGGCTCCATTGATGCACCTGAACCAATATACCTTTTGATACTAGATGAGGCTCTCATAGAGACAGCCTCAACAAGTTTCACACCCTCTTCCCCTCCAACGTGAATCATCTCGTGAAATACAAATTTCACGGTCGCGAGAGCCGACTCCAATCCCCCTATCTGCTGCACCACCTCATCCCAATATTTATCGCAAAGATCGCCATTGGCCGACTCAAAATCTGGAGTTATAGGTATGGTGGGAATCAATAAAAGTTTTTTCTTTCCATCAAATTGTCCAGGGTTTGATCTTCCCGTATTTCCTAACGTAGTCAACTAAATTTTCTCCATTCTTACTGCGCAAACCTTGTATTCGGGAATGCGTGAGTCGGGATCTAATGCAGCATTAGTCAAAAAATTAGCTGCCTGTTCCTGTAATTTAACGAAGGGAACAAAAATTTCACCAGAATTCATTTTTTCTGAAACTAAGACCTCAGCTTCCATTTCGCCGCGCCTGGACTTTATGCAAACCTTGTCGCCCGAGTTCAAACCATACGTATCACAATCATCAGGATTAACAGCCACTTGAAGAACAGAAGCCCTAGCAAGAAGACCATGAGCCCTTCGAGTCATTGTTCCACCATGCCAATGATAGAGAATCCTCCCAGTATTAAGAATCAGAGGAAATCTTCTATTAGGTAACTCATCCGCAGCTTTACCTTGTTCGAAACCAACAAATTTTGCTCTATCACCCCTTGGGAAGTCTTTCTCGTAAAGATATCGCGTGCCGGGATGATCAACAGCAGGGCAAGGCCATTGAATCCCTCCGTTTTCTAGCCTCTCATAGTTTATCCCGGCAACTAAGGGTGTGAGTGAAGCGAACTCATCCCAAATCTGTGAAGGATGGTCATATGAAAATTCCGAACCAAAATCTTCGCCCGTAATATCAGAAATTTTTTCAGCCAACTCACAAAATATTTTCCAGTCTGCCTTGCTTTCGCCAACCGGCTCAAGTACTTTGCGAACTCTCTGTACTCTTCTCTCACTATTTGTAAAGCTTCCATCCTTTTCAGCAAACGAACATGCAGGAAGAACAACGTCTGCTATCTGAGCAGTCTCGTGAAGAAAAATATCTTGTACAACTAGAAATTCAAGGCTACGGAAAGATTTTTCTGCATGGGCAAGATCTGGCTCGCTCAAAAGTGGATTTTCTCCCGTCACATACATCGCTTTAATACGACCTTCATCGATGGCGGGAACCATATCAGTTACAACAAGCCCTGATTCCGTTGGCAGGTCTGCCCCACCCCAAGCAGCAGAGAACTTTTTCACAGTGTCTTCATTTATAGATTGATATCCAGGGAAAGCGTTTGGAACACACCCTGCGTCACCGCATCCCTGCACATTGTTTTGACCACGGAGGGGAGAAATTCCTGACCCGGGTTTGCCAAGCTGCCCAGACACAAAAGACAAATTCAATAATCCATGAGCATTCGCTGTTCCCATGGTGTGTTGGGTAATACCCATACCCCAAATAAGACACGACCCACTAAAGGGAGGACAAGCATACATTCTCGCAGCGGCAATAATGTCAGATTTGGAAACACCAGTCACAGTCTCAACGTATTCCGGATCGTATTTTTCGATGATTTTTTTCCAGTCATCAAATCCCTCAGTACGATCTCTTATAAAACTTGTATCCTCCAGGCTCTCAGATAAGATCACGTTAGCTATGCCATTTAGGAGAGCGACATCTGTTCCTGGACGGGGTCTTAACCACAAATCTGCGAAATCACACATATCAATTCGCCGAGGGTTTATTACTATGAGTTTTGCTCCATTCTCTATCACTGCTCGGCGCATTCTTGAGGCGGCAACAGGGTGGTTGGAATTTGCATCTGAGCCAATTATGACGAGACATCCGGCTTCCTCGTAATCAATGTATGAATTACTTGTAGCGCCACTGCCTAGAGACTCTAGCATGGCTTCAACAGAGGGAGAATGACACAATCTGGTGCAGTGATCTATATGGTTACTTTTCATGACAAGGCGTGCAAATTTCTGCTGTACATAACCATCTTCGTTTGTGGCCTTAGCGGAGCAAAGAGTTCCAAAAGGGTCCCCTTGATATTCAACCAATTTTTTGGCCACGAGATCCAACGCCTCTTCCCACGTCGTTTCCACAAGTACCCCATCCTTTCTGATCAATGGGCTAGTAATGCGATCTTCGTGGTGAACAAAGGTATACCCAAAACGTCCTTTAACACAGAGCATGCCGAGGCTAGATAAATTATCTGGGTCATCGAGCATTTCCTGAATAATGCCGTCTTCTCCTACTCCTGCAACAATCCCACATCCCACGCCGCAATATGGACACGTAGTTTTTACATATTCAGTAATGTTTTCAGGAGATTCTTTCGTTGAAATAGCGCCCGTAGGGCAAACTGAGAGGCATTGTCCACACGTAGTACAAACTGAATCTATAAGAGGCTTATCCATGAATGTTGCTATACGAGCATCGGTTGCTGTGCCAACTACATCGATCGCCCCTATAAACTGGTGTCCTTGCTGGCATGCTCGAGCACATCTTCCGCATAAAATACAGGAATCCATTGCGATATCGAACACTGGGTTGCTGCTATCTACTAACTCACGTTTCCTTGGTTGAAAATCATTCTCCACGGCACCAAATGTTGAAGCAACGGTAGAAAGTTCTTTGTGAGTATTTGACCCCAATTCAAAATTTGACACCATCCCTGTTGTAAGCCCTATAACAGTTTGCCTTATATCATCTAATTCTGATCCTCTGGTGCTTATCGACATACCATCGGCACAAGGAGTAGAGCAAGATGCTGGATATCCTCGTACACCCTCGATATTCACAAGACAAGTTCGACATGCTCCGATGGGTTTCATGTCGGGATCCTTGCACAGTTGGGGTAAAGGAATTCCAGAGACATTCACCGCATCAAGTACAGACGAACCATCCTCAACGGCTACTGAACTTCCGTCTACTGTTACATTTATCAAATTAATCCCCCTGTCCCTGACTAAAATGGTTCAAGTAACTAAGAAATGGATTCCCAGCAGCTTGTCCAAGCCCACAAAGAGAAGCTGCGTTTACAGTTTTCGCCAACATCTCAAGTTTTTTAAATTCCTTAGACCTGTCTGAGGAATTTTTTACATTCTCCAACATACTAACTATCTTGGGTGCACCCTCTCTACAAGGAGTACATTTGCCGCAGGATTCAGCCGCGTTATATTTGGAGAGGTGAATCGTGGCTTCATAGGGGTCCGTATTCTTTGATAAGGCCACGATTCCGCCCGCTCCCAACATTACGTTTTTACCGTCGATAATTCCAGGCAAAATTTTTAGATCGAGTAAGTCAGTCGGTAATATCCCACTGGAGGGACCACCCACCGCAACTCCTGATAAATCGTTTATATCTTTAAGCCCTCCTACATCTTGAAGAACAGATAGGAGGGTAATCCCGAAGGGAACCTCAGCCAGACCACGATATGGTAGATGCCCGCTCAAACTCAAAAGTTTAGTCCCGGGAGCATCTTCAGTACCATTTACCCTGAAATTGTCAGGCCCGAAGTTTAAGACGAGAGGGACATTACAGAGTGTTTCTACGTTATTCACCACAGTCGGGAGACTCCTGAACCCAGATTCGGTGGGAAACGGAGGGCGCAAGCGTGGCTCCCTTCTCCTTCCCTCCATCGTATTTATCAAGGTAGATTCTTCGCCACAAACATAACCTCCAGCCCCCCTAAATAAACGAACATCTACTGAGAATTCGGTCCCTAAAACATTTTTTCCAACAAACCCCAATTCCTGGCATTTCCGTATGGCAACATCCANCCTATGATAAGCAAGGGTAGCTTCCGCATTTACATAAATAATCACTTCCTCAGATCCACTTGCATAAGCTGCTATCAAAGCACCTTCAAGAACCCTAAATGGCATCCCCTCTATCAAGTGTCTATCCTTAAATAACCCAGGTTCACCCTCTTCCGCATTCACTATCACAACAGGAGTTGCTCGCTGAGAAGAAGCCGATTCCCACTTCATTGCCACTGGGAAATATGCTCCACCTCTACCTCTCAGGCCAGAGTCAGAAACGATTTCGATCACCTCTTCTGAAGTAAGTGATAAAGCTTTTGCCAAACCATCAAATCCGCCAACAGATATATATTGCCAAGCATCATCCCATGCTATTTCACCTATACCTTCCAAAACATATCTTGATTGAGAGCCAAAAAAGTCCGGATCACTTGAAAAGATGTCCGAAGAATTTAGACCGCTTACTCGGGATCCAGAGAAACATGCCCCAGAGCAACCTGCCACATCTATTCGATGAGTATCTGAGTATCGGCTCTTGATATTTTCTAGCTCATCATATGCACCAGTAGATGCGCTACATTGCCCAACCTGGACCACGATGCGATCCCGCTGATCATCAGTTTCCAGGTAAGAGTGTATTTCCGTAAGTTTCTCCAGTGAATTATGCTTACTCAAAACCCACCTCTTTGTTTATTGATTCTTCTGTCGCGGCACCAACTAGAACACCATCAATCAAAACAACTGGGGAAACTGAACATGAAAACAGACATGGAACCTCATGCATAGTGGCATTCACACCATTTTTAACAAATAGGTTTTTTGTTTCTGCTAAGAGGTTTTGACCTCCAGATTCCCTGCAAGCCAACCCTGTACAAACCGCTACTTCATGGGATTGTGGAGCCAGCATAGTGAGTTCAGGATATGTAGTTGCAGAACCATAAACTTCGCTAGCGGGTACTCCCAGATGCCAACTTAATATTTCTAACGCCCATTCCGGTAAATATCCATGTTTTTCTTGAATCCAATGGAGAGATGGCAGTAATTGTTCTCTGGAACGTTGGAAGAGATTTACCAATTCCTTGCGGAAATTCAACCGTGCTTCTTTGCTTACTGTCTCAACATCCATAGGGTTTTCGCTCACGAAATAACGACTTCCGGTGCTTGTTCGAGATTTAGTCTTTTCAGTGTCCCAAAAGGTATGGTTCCATCCTCATTCCAATGTCTAGCCTTGTAGTAGGCTTCGATCATTAAGTTCAATTCCTCTTCAGACAGAGAATTCCCGTCCTCCAGACTTTCACTTAGGACGCGGTGGGGCAGGGTATCATCCCNCCTTAACCATCCTTCTCTCATGTTAAACATTTTTTTCAAATTATTTATTCTTTCCCCACAGGCTTCTAGTTCTTCCGCGTCGATATCCCAACCGGTCACTGTTGCCAATATTTCAGAAGACTCTTTATAGAAATCTGAAAAAACCTTCCTTACAAACTTACACCAGATCATCGAGTCCATCACAGCACTATAATCTTCGCCCTTAGCCACCAAGGCACCCTTTTCAGCATCGGCCTTGAACCGGTCAGTAACTGAAGAGAAATCATATTCATAGGCAGAAGAACGATTATGACAAGCACCCCTTGTACTCACCGCAAGAGCCAACGCCATCGTCTTAAGTGTGCGAGGCTCATAACCAGGCATTTCCAGACCCTTAACATGCATCGCAAAGTCGGAACTTCCCTTTTCCACGATAGAACTACCAAATTTAGTCCCTTCCGCCAAAAGATTCCCTATACCTTTTCTTGACACGATTGCACGAAGTATATCCAAGATCTTATTTGAAGAGTTAGCAAATTCATCGTCCAACAAACCTTTCTCAATACATTCAAAATACCAGGCTATGGTCGCTCCCGCACTTACTGTATCTAAACCCACTTCGTCACAATAATTAGTCGATTGTAGGAGAATGGATCGGTTACCACTACCTATGAGAGGGCCTAGTGCAAAAAGACTTTGGTATTCCAGTCGCACTTGTTTGCCGGTACCTGGTTCAGTTATTAGCTTCTCGCAACCAATTGTGCAGTTAGCACAATGCGCGCTTCTCACATCCGTTTTCTGATAAATAGTCTCAGCGGTAATCTCGCTTAGGTCTTTGAACGAAGCACTTTTGAAATTATTTGATGGGAGTGAACCCAAACGGTTAAACACGGAAGCATTGGCAATGGTACCTGTATCCCTGTATTTGGCTGTTGCAAATCCTAGGCTCTTTTTCATCAAGTCAACTCTGATGTCATCCAGAGTCTCGTTATCGCTAATTTCTACTTTTTTATTTCCTTCGAAAACTATTGCCTTCAAGTTCTTCGAACCCATAACTGCACCGGTGCCTGTTCTGCCTGCCTGCCTGCCGCCGTCGTTTGAGATAGTGGAATATCTAACGAGGTTTTCACCCGCCGGACCTATGCAAGCCACACTCACCCCAGATCCAACCAATTGCTTAAGTTTGGTTTCTGTGTCGGTATTACTTAGACCAACCATGCCCTTCGCTGAACAAAAGTCAACGTCTTCATCAGAAACAACTAAATATGTCCATTCCGTAGCTTGGCCTCTTATAACCACGGCATCACAACCGGTTCTCTTCATAGAAACGGCTATTTTGCTCGAAGACATTGAGTCACCGATATATCCGGTTAGAGGAGACTTGGAAGTAACAGCAAACTTTGAAGATGTCGTCAATTTAGTGTCAACGAGAGGGCTTGTTGAAAATATGAGGGGGTTGTCAGCTCCCAATGGATCGGCTCCTTCAGGGCATAACTGGTAAAGCAACCAGGCAGCTAGCCCGGTCCCCCCGATGTACGATCGGAGAACGTTTTCAGGTATTTCTACACGACGCCAACTTTTTATGCCTAAATCTATAACTAAGACTTTGCCGTGATAACCGTTCAAAACTTCCTAACCTCCCGCCATCCTGGGGATAACTATCAAAGAGTCCCCGTCTTTCATTTCATCCAGATTTCCCTCTATAAACTTTTCCCCATTTATGTTACCCAAATAAGAGGATAGCAATAAATTATTATCTGAATCTATAATTGTGCCTCCCAGACGCGGTTCAATAATCAATAACTCCTCGATTACATCTCGAACCGTTATTCTATTTCCCTGCTCAGAAGTAAAAATTATTGTTTTTGACGTAATTGGAACGGTTGGAACGCCGTGAAATTCCACAACTACAGTCAGAGGCATTGGTTCACAAGGGCAATATGCCTTGCCTCCTTTAAATCATCCTCGGTGTTTATGTTCAAAAATGAATTGATTATTTTAGGCATTACATTGTCTAACTCAACAATTTGCAGACCTATGGAGTCAAAATAGGAGTTCATCCTGAGATTCCCATTTCTTATCGAATCTCCGATATGCGGTAGGCAGTTCTTACTGTACAAGGCATGAGTTGTCTGCATCCTACCCTCAAACTTTGGAACAACTGCATCTATATCATCAGAAATTTTTGAGCTTAGGTCTTCAAATAATCTCTGGTTTAAGAACGGCATATCTCCAGCTACAACTACAGCCCAGTCATATTTACAATGTGACAGGCCACTAAAAAGACCTCCGAGGGACCCATACCCCGGATATATGTCTGTAACACACCGAATTCCACCTACAATCCCAAGCTCCGCTTGTCTAAACAACGTATCCCCAACCATGACGATATCATCGCTTAGCTGAGTCAGGACAGAAATCTCCCTGTCCACAACCCGCATTCCTCCTACAATCTCCTTTTGTTTATCCCTTCCCAACCGGCTACTTTTTCCCCCGGCAAGTAAGACGCAAGATATAGGGATCATTATGTCCAGACACTCTCAAGCAACATAGAATCTAACTCTACTTTGACAATCATGTTTCGTAGGATACATCTCCCATTAAAGAAACGTCGTATCCTCCTAATTTTTTTATAGATTCTTTTAACCTGTTGCTTTTTANTACAGATAACACAGCCTTCACCCTGGTATCATCGGATTCTTCAGAAGGTATCACAAATTGGAACCGCTCTTGACCTAGAGGTATGAACTGTAGGTCATTAGCTTCGGCAGCAGCATAAATACCCACCCCTACGTCAGCACTTCCAGATAAAACTGCAGCGGCAATCGCCCAGTGAGTGTATTCTTCAACTTCATATCCGACGATTTCGGACGGGTCTATATCATGAACCCCAAGAAGATGATCAAAAAACAGTCTGGTCCCAGACCCTCTTTGTCTATTGATGAAATTCAGGTTGTTTTCAGAAATAGATTCAATACTTTCGATGTCAGATATGCTTTCCCGCCTGAAAATCAATCCCTGGGTTCTCCCAACAAAATCTACTAATTTAAAGTTACGGCCTGCCAATAATCTTTTTGAAGCGGCAATATTGTACGTCCCTGTTTCAGGGTCAAGCAGATGACTTCCTGCAATTTGAGCTGATCTGTCTCCCAAGGCAACAAGACCCCCAACGCTTCCCACACTAGAATTTCTCAGTCGAATTTCTGGAAATTGGTTCTGAACCTCTCCTTCTAAAAGCCGTATCGCAATGTCATCACTGCCTGACATAAGTACAGTCTTGTCAATAACTGTCCTACCAGTAATAAGCTCAATGGATACTTTTTCTCCCTTTTCAAAACCTTCTCTATCGGCCGGTATCTTCAAAAGACCATCTGCCTTGGACATAGATAGCGTCATGGCAGCACCACGGCTTAAAGGTGTTGCAACATACCTTTCGCCTATATGACCCAGAATGACCTTTATAAATTCGTCATCGCCCATTGAGGAAGAAAGTCGTCTTGTAAGTTCTGCTGTAACTGACTCCCTCATTTCAATAACTCTGCCGTCGAATAGCTGAAGCATTGGTTTGAGGAAAAGATCGGCTGTTAATTCAGCCGATGCTGGATAGCCTGGTATTCCCATTATGGCCACACTCCCTACATTGCCTAGCAATATAGGATGGCCGGGTCTGATTGCCACTCCGTGAAAGGCCACACTACCCACGGCTTGAACTGCCGCTGACGTAAAATCCTCGCTTCCCGCAGAAGATCCAGCCAGAATCAAAACTATATCGCTGACGTCTGATNGACTAATGATCGCGTTCGTTATGTCACTCAGAACATCTGATACTGGGGGAAGAACCTCCACTTCGGCACCCCAATCTTTACACAATGCTGATATAACGGCTGAATTGAATTCAATTACCTGTCCTGGCTGGGGTTTCTGACCCGACGGAACAAGCTCATTGCCGGTTGGAATTATCGATACTCTGGGCTTGGTTGTTACAGGAACTTGACCGATTCCAGACGCCCCTAAACAAGCGAGATCCCGAGCCGTGATCTTGCTTCCAGCATGCAATAAGAGCTCAGGAGCTGCAAAATCTTCCGCCTCACGTCTAACATGCTGATAGGGACCAACAGGACTTCTCAGAAGGATCTCACCCCCTTCAACTTCCTCTATGTCCTCTATCATCACAACAGAATCTGCCCAATCAGGTAGAGCATCTCCGGTATCAACCCATTCGTACTGACCAATAGAATGCAGGGTTATGGGAATTGATTCAGAGGCTCCCACTGAAGTCGATGAGGTGATGGCAATCCCGTCCATCGCTGCAGTGTTATAGATTGGTGACGAAAACCTCGCCTCGATGTTCCGGGAAACTATCCTTCCAGAAGCCAAATCCAGAGGCACCATCTCGGTCCTCCTTCTATCAACAAACCCTATGTCTTTCAACATAGTCACTTGAATTTCCTGGGCCCTTTTTAAAGGAATATCACTGAGAAAGTAATTTCTGGAATGCTGAGCATGTTTGTCCTTACCTAACCCGTCACTCATCTAGGCGAACCTTTACGCTGGTGCCCTTATAAAGACCGGATTGATCAGATGGGATCTGCACATATCCAACAGTTTCTGAGAAAACTGAAATGGAATTAGACTTTCCCCACACAGGAACCGCATTTAATGAATTCTCTGTTTCCTGGAGTGAAACTCTAACGAAGTCAGTGCGTCCCCTTTCAGACGGCAGGTCATTTTGAAGAATAGCAGTCGCAGTTAATGCAGGTACTGTTTTACGACCCGAAATGTGCCTTAATATGGGATCCACTACAAAATCGAACACCGTTAGAGCAGAAACTGGGTTTCCAGGTAGCCCTATAACTGGCTTGCCTGACGTCACTCCTAGTACCGTGGGTTTCCCTGGTTTAAGAGAGATACCATGAGCCAGTACCCCTGGTTCTCCTAAAGACTGTATGACTTGATAAGTAAGATCTCTGTTACTTAGAGAGCTTCCTGACGTAAAGAGAAGCGCATCGCACCGCCCAAGAGCTTCTGTCCCCGCAAATTTCAAACTTTCAATATTGTCGTCTATCAAAGGAAATTTAGCATATCTCATGCCCAGTTTTTGTATCTGAGCTGCTATCGTATGGACATTGATATCTCTTGTTTGGCCCATTTCTGTTGTAGCATCCGGAGCTACAAGCTCATCCCCTGAGGATATGACTCCCACTGTTAATTGTTTAAAAACCTTTACTTTGTCGATTCCGAGTGCCAGAAGAGCTCCCAGCGTTCCAGTGGTTATAACGTCCCCTTTTTCACCTGCGCTATCTCCCAAATCAAAATCCTCTCCAGGACGAATCGTGTTTTCACCTTCTGCAACCGGGCGGAAAATTTGGAGAAGCCCATCGTTTGTCATAGCAGTATGTTCTACCATCACGACAGCATCGGCCCCATCAGCAAGCATGCCTCCTGTATAAGCTGTGACAGCTTGTCCGGCCGAAATAGAAGGAACAGGTTGATGCCCCATACCAATCTCACCGACAACTTCGAGATATGCCGGAAGATCTTCGGTAGCACCAAAAGTGTTGGAAGCTTTTACAGAGAACCCATCCATCGATGATCTTACGAACTCCGGGAGTTGGATTTCTGCGACTATATCTCTGTATAGAATGCGCTTAAGTGAACTCTCTGTAGAAACAAATTCCGAAGTAATTTTCGAAAGGTGATCCGACACAATTGCCACCGCATCCTTCGGCGAAACAACCTTTAAGAATTGAGTCATATGCTATATCCACCGTTCATTTAGCCCGACAACGGCACCAAATTCTACGTTTCCACGTTGAGAGCACTATAGACCGAGTATATTACCTTCAGAATCGACATCTAACTGTCTAGGCCTCCCGGGAAGACCTGGCATTGTCATGATATTTCCCGCTATCGGATATATAAAACCCGCACCTCTTGATGCCCTGGCATCCGAAACCATAAATGTATAGTCCTGCGGTAAACCTTTCAGAGATCTGTTATGGGATAACGATAGATGCGTTTTCGCCATACATATGGGCAAATCTGACCACCCGTTCTCCTCAAACCTGCGCAAAGCGCGTCTTGCTGCTAGAGACAAAGTCACATCCTTCGCGTTATACATCTTAGAGGCTAAAGATTGTATTTTTTGCTCGAGAGTATCTGATATATCGTACATATATGTTATATCCGGAGCCTCTCTGTCAGTGACCTTTACCACAGCCTCGGCAAGTTCAATAGCTCCCCCACCACCCAGAGTGAACACATCGGATTCAACGGCCGCTTCGGCCCCTGCATTTTCCGATTCCTTCTTCACTATTGAAAGCTCCTCGGCAGTATCATCAGGAAACTTGTTGATAGCAACTACTACTGGAAGCCCAAAACTTTTTATAGCAGTAATTAAATGTTTCAAATTAGGCATTCCTGCGCGTACCGCCGTGGGAGAGGGTGAACCTAATTCCCTAATGGGTATACCACCATGGGATTTCAAGGCTCTTACTGAGGCCACTATTACCGCCGCGTATGGTTGTAGTCCGTTAAACCTCGTCTTTATATGCATGAATTTTTCAAACCCCAGGTCCGCGCCGAACCCCGCCTCTGTCAACACATAGTCGGAATAGGCCAAAGCCATCTTATCTGCAATTACAGAGCAACAGCCATGTGCTATGTTCCCAAAAGGACCAGCATGGATGAATACAGGTTGACCTTCCGTCGTTTGGACTAAATTTGGTTGGATAGCGTACCTTAGCAGCGACATCATAGATCCAACCGCACCTACATCTTCTGCCGTAACCGGAGCACCAGCGTCAGTGTATCCAACCACCAACTTACTCAATCTCTCTCTAAGGTCTGCCAAATCTGAACATAAGGCCAAGATTGCCATNACTTCAGATGCCGTAACTATGTCGAACCCGGTCTCCCTGACGGGAGCATTTGATGAGCCCCCTAGACCAGTTACTATCGAGCGTAAAGACCTCTCTTCTACATCACTAACTCTTCTCAAAGTGACACCCGTCGGAGTGAAACCGNCTATTCCTCCTCTCTGGGCTACGTTATCCGTAAGAGCTGCCAAGAGATTATGTGCAGAGCCAACTGCGTGGGCATCTCCTGTGAAGTGTATGTTTACTTCATCTTCCGGTTGTACTAAAGAAGCACCACCTCCTGTACCTCCACCTTTAATTCCAAATATCGGTCCCAGGGAAGGCTCCCGCAAAGTGGCTGAAACGCTTTTACCTATTCTCCCCATTCCCTGTGCTAGACCAACNGTCACTGTAGTCTTTCCTTCCCCAGCGGGAGTCGGTGTAATNCCNGTAACTACAATTAGCTTCCCCTTCTTGGTACCCTCTGACATTGCTGAAAGAGGTATTTTAGCTTTGAATTTCCCGTAAGGAATAAGATTATCCGCGGCCAGTCCAAGTGTCTGGGCTATTTCTGTTATAGGCTTCATTTAAAATAGACCTTTCAATTTAGTATCTTTTCTTGGTGTAAAGAATATCAGGCTATTGAGAATTGCGAACCCCATCCTGATAAAACCACACCCAGCTTGTCACCATTATCAACAAAACAGCAAGAATTCCTATAGCTATTTGACCTCCAAACAAATCTGATATGACCCCGGCCGGCAACACTCCCAGGGGCATCAGGCCAAAATTTAACATGAAAATGCTCATAACTCTTCCTCGATATCTTTCTTCAGACTTCTCCATGATCAATGTCATAATGATTGTTCTACGACTAGCATCTCCTAACCCAAGAGGNATCATAAATAAAACAGCCCACATATAGATAGGAACGACGGCCACTCCTAGCAGACTCAAACCAGAAACAAACGATCCAACCAGTAGTATTCTGCCTCTATTTTTGTTCCCGTGTGCAGCTATATATATTGATCCAGCTAATGCACCCAGACCCATTACGGACATNAGGAGCCCCATAGATTCAGGGCCGAGGTTGTATACATCCACAACAAAAATTGGCATTAGAAACCTGAAGGGTTGGGCCAAAACCGTCGTAGCAAGAGCCATAATCAACAAAACCATGATTAATCGTTGACTCTTAACATACTTGAGTCCTTCTGAGATATCGCTTAAAAGGTTATTTATAGCTCCCTTACCCTCAACATTGTGACTTTTTGAATCTGGCTCTATATCTCCATTGTGCCTGATAAACAACGTTGCGATGCAGGATCCCAACGATAGAATCCCGATCAAAAGATAGACATTACTTGGCCCAAAATATCCATAAAGGACACCAGCAACCGATGGGGCAGCGAGAGTCGTCGCGCTCATAGCCGCAGTGTTCAGAGCCAACGCGTTAGAAAGTAGTCCCTTACCAACCAGCTGTGGAATCAAAGCCTGCCTAGCTGGCATCATGAGCGCAAACATAGCTCCTTGCATAATCGATGAAACCAGCAAATGGAACCATTCAATCCGTTCAGTTCTGATTAGTACGAAAACAGAAAATGCGATTAGGGCTGCCGCTATCTGACCGGCCTGGATAATCCGTTTGCGATTAATACGGTCTGCAAGTACTCCACCAAATAACGGTAATACCAACATCGGTATTGAGGCACCTACATTTACCAAACCAAGAAGAGAGCCAGAGCTCTCCATATCGTATACAAGATATCCTCGTGACAACATCTGCATTTGCATAGCAGACATTAGAGCNAGGACCCCTAACCACAAGAAAAAGAAGTCTCTGGACCTCAATGATTCAAATGTTCTCGAAAAATTCAGTCGTGTCTGTCCTTTTAATAGTGTGGGGCTTTCCTAAAATCCAAACAACGGGTACAGGTTACAAGAAGAAGTACATTGGGGGTCCGGGCTGCGGAGCACTCTCATCTGTCATAAACAGAAGGTCCCCGCAGGTGTTCAACCCGGACCCGAGTTTTCACCAAACAAGTTATATCCCGATTATAATACGTGTGGTAACAATCTGTATGACTAACGTATTGAAAAAAACAGTTGAGGAGGGAGCTTGGGAAATACATTCGGACAGGCTTTTAGGGTGACAACATGGGGAGAATCTCATGGTGATGCTGTCGGAGTTACAGTCGATGGTTGCCCTCCACTGCTAGATCTAACAACCGAACTAATACAAAGTCAGCTGGATAGGCGTAGGCCTGGTCAGAGTGAAATCTCCACCCAGAGACGTGAGGGAGACAAAGCTGAGATTCTTTCAGGGGTGTTTGAAGGCAAAACACTAGGAACTCCTATTTCAATAGCTGTATGGAACTCGGATGCGCGAAGTAAAGACTATGATGAAATGAAGTCTCTCTATAGGCCCTCACATGCTGACTATACTTANCAGGCAAAATATGGCATAAGAAATTGGAAAGGCGGGGGAAGATCTTCCGCTAGAGAAACTATCGGGCGGGTAGCTGCTGGAGCAATAGCGAAGTCATTTTTGGAGCTAGAACACGGCACTCAAATTATCGCTTACGTGAAGCGCGTAGGTGACATAGAGGCCGAAATAGACCCAGGAAGCGTTCAGGAAAGCGACGTAGAAACTAACATAGTTAGGTGCCCAGATCAATCAACAGCCGAGTTAATGATCGATGCAATTAAGCTGGCCCGAAAAAATGGTGATTCACTTGGGGGCATTGTCGAATGTGTAGTAAGAAATGCACCTACCGGTTTGGGCGAGCCCGTGTTCGATAAGCTTGATGCTGAACTTGCTAAGGCGATGGTATCACTGCCAGCGTGTAAAGGATTTGAGATAGGATCTGGGTTCTCCGGCACATACTCTACAGGGTCTCAACACAATGATCCCTTCGTTATGAAGGGCGATAGAGTTGGAACTATCACCAACAATTCTGGTGGCATACAGGGCGGAATAAGTAACGGAGAACCCATTATTTTCCGATCTGCATTCAAGCCAACTGCCACCATAATGAAAGCACAACAAACCGTGGACGTCTTTGGAAACGAAATCGAAATGAAGGGTAGGGGACGACACGATCCATGCGTTCTTCCGAGAGCGGTTCCTATAGTTGAGGCCATGGCAGCTCTAGTTCTAGCAGATCACACTCTCAGACACCGGGGACAAACAGGAAATTAAGACTGGAGNGNCNCTCCAGTCTTAATTTAAAGTCTTTATACCTAAACTACCGGAGATGATCCGCCATCGACGTTAACAGCTGTCCCAGTGATATAGCTCGCCTTTGAAGAGGCTAGAAAACACATTAGATCTCCCGCCTCATGTGCCTCTCCTATTCGACCTANCGGAACATTTTTGCCTACTATTTTCCAATGATCTTCTAGGGAATAGTTTGAATCTTTCGCATTGGCGGCCTCCCATCTGGCTCTGTGCTGCCCGGATTTAAGTACTCCAACACATACTGTATTGACACGTATATTAAATTTCGCCAACTCTCCCGCCCAAGACTTAGTGAGAGATATTCCTGAGGCCCGTGACAATGAAGTGGGTTGACCNCCGGGTCCAGAAGCCTTACCGCCGGGAGTTGTAGTATTTATTATTACTCCNGCGTCTGACTTTTTCAGATGAGGTAGCACAGCTCGAGCACAATAGACAGCCCCGTAAATTTTAATCCCGAAATCGACTCTTAAGTCTTCATCAGTCATTTCTTCCAAAGTGGTAGCGGAGGAGGTTCCCGCGTTGTTGACTAATATATCTATCTGCCCGTACTGCGATATAACCTTATCGACCATAGACTGAACATCAGATTCCACCGAAACATCGGTAGGTATTCCTATAGCCTCTCCATTTGACACCTCTTTAATCTCGGCTATAGCTGCGTCCAGTTTCGACTGAGTACGACCTACAATCGCCACTTTTGCGCCCTCTGTAGCCATAGAAATGGCCGCGGCTTTACCTATGCCGTCGCTACCTCCGGTTATTATCGCCACCTTGTCTTTCAAACCCAAATCCATCTCAATACTCCTTTTCTTTTTCACTTCCATATGATTCCAATAATAAATCAGTCACATACTTAACTTCTAATTCCAAACCTGATTCCCTAATCCCATTTTCGAACTGTATGTAACACCCCGGGTTGGCGGTTGCTATAACCTTGGCCCCAGTTGACACAACATTTTCCAATTTCATTGCAAGAACTTTTGAAGACATATCGTCTTCAGAAATCATGTANGTCCCACCGGCACCACAACAGATNTTAGCACTAGGCAGTTCCCTAAATTCCACACCATCTAAACATTTCAATATCTCCCTCGGCTGATCCTTGATTCCTTGAACATTTGCTAGATGGCAAGAGTCTTGATATGTGACCGTTTTATCAATNTAGGAATCTCCGCATTTCCATTCCGATTGAATAAGCAACTCATGAATATCCTTCACCCGGGAAGCAAATGTTTTAGCCTTNGCCGAGTACTCTTGGTCTTCCTCAAGTAATTCAGGATATTCCTTCAACCTAGCGCCACATCCTCCTGACATGTTCACTATTTCACACTCATTTTTCGACTGAAAAGCATCTATGTTTTTTCTAGCCAACANNCNTGCAGTNTCNAGATCCCCAACNTGGGAATTAATNGCCCCACAGCAAACNTGATCTTCGGGAATCTGNACNTCAAATCCATTCACGTTCAACACTTTTATAGCTGATCTCATCTGGTTTCCATGAGTAAGTGGCATTACGCATCCAGAGAGCATAAAAATTTTCTTTTTGTTTCCTTCAACAGCTTTGTATGTTTGATTTTTGGCGACTAAAGGCTTCCCATGTATATAAGGAGTCTTAATCTCCAACTGAAAAAGTTTTTTCGATATCAACCTGATTACTTTGGACCTACGAATGATCCTCTGTATGCCACTATTTTGATAGATTCTCAGTAAAGAAAAGATCCCTCTCAACATCTTCGGGCTCGTTACAAATTTTCTGAAAACGATTTCATGGGCTAATTTCCCAATGAAGTTTAGCCTCTCTTTAGACTTGAATTGATTTTGCGTTGCTTCAATAAGTTGTCCATAGGGAACGCCCGACGGACAGGCTACTTCACATGCTCTACATTGGATGCATAAATCCCAATGCCGTTCAACCCCACTATCGAATGGGAGACGACCTTCATTAACAGCTTTCATTAACGCGATCCTTCCACGTGGAGATTCCGTTTCCAGTCCCGTCGCCAAGTATGTTGGACAGGCTTGCAGGCAAAAACCGCAGTGGACACATTTGTATAAGTCCGACTCTTCGATCCAGGTATCCACCTTTATTACTCCAGATGAATCTATCAATTCAAATTCTCCCTATGATTGGAAAGTAACGAATCTGCCAGGGTTTAACACAGAATCTGGATCATATGTTGCCTTTAATGAATCCATTAACTTGATCGATGATATTTGCCCTCCATCCCATACGTCTAAAACAGACTTCCATTCGCTTGGGACATCTTCTAAGATCAGCCAAGACTCAATTTCATGCAAAGATTCTCTTATCTTTTGAATCAAAACTATAGATTCATCTCGCGATTTTTTTTCGGGTAAATGAATATTGCAAAATATAGCACCAAACCCAGGTTCGGAATTGATTGATAATAAACACCCTGTATCTTTTAATGAAGTCCATATGAGGCTTACTGCGTGTTCAACCTCTGAAGGAGCACAAGATGATCTAGTATTGATCTTTATATAACCCTCACTATCAACACCTTTAACTGATTCGTTGAGAACATCAATCCAAAGTTGATCCGACTCCGGCTGATCTATTATTTCGATACTCCTGCTGTGGTTTCTTATTCCAATTTCCGTTATCAGATCTTTCTGCCTTTTGAGGGCCCTTTCCCTGCCACCAATACGAACCAAAGATTTACAACTTGAAGACGACTTATCAAAATCATGAGAACAAATCAGTGATAGGGGCATTACATAAGATTTATACACCTCCTGAGCAAAGCCATATGCGAGAGATAAATCATCAAATTCAATACTAATGGTGGATTCACGTACAGGCTTTGGAGTGAGTTTGAAAGATACCTTTGTTATTACCCCGAGGTTACCAAACGCACCAATGTGAAGTCGGGCCATATCGTACCCTGATACATTCTTTACAACCTGACCTCCACTCTTAATTAAAGTTCCGTTAGGAAGTGCCACTTCCATACCTA
Organism: Chloroflexota bacterium; assembly: GCA_002696685.1. The sequence continues at coordinate 27,674 of NZSI01000040.1, forward strand.
TTACAGAATCTCTGGGATGACCTAGCTGCCACTTTAAAAAGCCTGGGGCATTCGAAGCTATGACCCCTCCGATCGTAGCCTGCTCAGGAAATGGAGAGTCGATTGCAAGAAATTGTCCATGTTCACTTAACACAGAACGTAGATTTTCTAAGGTGATCCCAGACTCAACTGTGCAGGTCAGATCAGCGGGGTTATGTGAAACTATAGAGTTTAATTTCCCTAGCTTTAACGCAACGTCGTATTTGGTAGGCGCTCCCCCAACTTCAAGACGGGTCCCTCCACCAATAGGTATTACTGCGTGACCTTCAGCAGAAGCTTCCTCTAGTATTGTGGAAAGTTCCAACGCATTTGAAGGATTCTCAACTGCAACTGAAGGCTCAATGCCATCGACTTTAACATTTATGTTTCTATGACTTGACATCCTATATGTAAGCACCAGGTCCCACGCGAGCTATAGCTCGCGCTTGAGAAATATCCCCACACGCAGCGCCTGTGGGGAAAATTTTACCAGGGTTTAATGAGTCGTTGGTGTTAAATGCTATCTTTAAAAGCGTCATAGCTGCCATGTCTTCTTCAGTGAACATAAAAGGCATCTGTTCTTGTTTTTCTAAACCTATTCCGTGCTCTCCAGACAGAACCCCCCCAGCATCTACACATATTTTAAGAATCTCCGCACCTATAGCCAAAATATTCTCGGTATCTCCCGGCTTTCTTTCATCAAAAAGTATTGAAGGATGTAAGTTGCCATCCCCGGCATGAAGCAAATTGGCGATTTTATATCCAGATCTCTCAGAAAGTTCATTTATCTGCCTCAGCACATCAACCAACTTGGTTCTTGGAATTGTTCCGTCAACCAGGTAATAATTGGGGGCTAGGCGACCCAGTGCTCCCAATACACCCTTACGACCAGCCCAGAGTTTTTCCCTTTCTTCGGGATCGGTGGCTTCACGAATTTCCAAAGGACTGAATTCTCTACAGATTGACTCTATCTCTTCAGATTCCTCTTCTACAGACTCGTTCAGTCCATCCAATTCAACTAGCAGGACCGCACCTGCACCTTCGGGATAACCAGCATTAACTGCCGCTTCAGCCGCCTCAATACAAAAATGATCCATCATCTCGATGGCAGCTGGGACGATACCCGCCCCAATAATTCCCGTTACGGCAGAACTGGCTGTCTCCACGTCATCGAAAACCACCAGCATGGTTTTAGTTGTTTCAGGAATTCTTAGTAGCCGCACCACTATTTTCGTAGCAATAGCAAGAGTCCCCTCCGACCCGATGGTGATTCCTCTTAGGTCGTTCCCGGGATAGTCTCGCCCCTTTCCGCCAAACCATGTGATTGAACCATCAGCGAGCACAACTTCCATTCCTAAAACATGATTAGTAGTGACACCATATGCTAAGCAATGAGGCCCTCCAGAGTTTTCAGCAATATTTCCACCTATGGTGCAAGCCCTCTGACTTGAAGGATCAGGAGCGTAATAAAGTCCTATGGGAGCAGTATGAAGTGACAAATCTAAATTGACCACGCCAGGTTCGACAACAGCAATTCTATTGGTTTCATCTACTTCCAATATGCGATTGAGCCTTGACATGGCTATCACGATGCCACCTTTTTCTGCGACTGCACCTCCGCTTAGGCCAGTGCCAGCACCTCTGGCCACAATGGGAAGATTGTTCTCCTGAGCCAGCTTAACTACCTTTGACACCTCATTAGCGTCAGAAGGTAGTACCACCAAGATTGGAAATGCTTTGTCCACGGAACCGTCATATTCATAAACCATAAGATCAGATTTTTCTGACAAGACATAATCTTGTCCTACAACTTTCTTAAGGTCTTCTATTAATTTATCCATTAATTTATCCATTTTCCCNCTCACCTCACGCCTTAATCTTAAATCCGACCAGGTNATTCTTTGCAGAACCCGCTAGTGGGTTGACTTAAAGTTTAAGCTTTAAGTCNATATTAGTGAATGTAGGAGTAACGGATTTTGAACACAACTAAGCAAGATATGAAAGAGGCTATAAGCAACGGGCATACACTGATGGGGATTTCCATGATGTTCTATAGCCCCCAACTAGTTGAAATGTTCGGNCGCCTTGGATTTGATTGGGTTTTATTGGATTGCGAACACGGGTCGTTAAGCCTTTCAGAGGTAGAAAATTTGGCAATCGCAGCACGGTCAGCCGGAATTCACTCAATTGCAAGACCCCGAACAAATAGTCCTGCTGAAATAACTGCTGTCCTTGACAGAGGTGTAACGGGGGTTCAGGTACCGCACATAACGACTGGAAAAGAGGCCCAACTAGCTATAGATGCCGCCTTATTTCACCCGTTGGGAAGTAGGAGTTTAGCTATTGGCACAAGAGCATCTGAATATGGCATTAATGTTGAAACTTCTGATTACGTATCTGAGTCAAACAACGCAACCGTGATTGCCTTGCAGATAGAGGATAAAGAAGCAGTAGATAACATTGACGATATATTAGATACGGAAAATGTCGACATATTCTTCGTGGGGCCTTCTGACCTTTCAGAATCATTGGGATATCCTGGAAAAGCATGGCAAACCCCAGTCAGAGAAATAATATTTGAGACAGTGGAGAAAATATGTGAAAAGGGTAGGATTCCAGGCATAGCTGCTCCACCTAACATGCTTCCTGAGATGGTAGGTCTAGGGTGCCAATACATATATACCCATGTCAACACAGTGTTATCGGAAGGGGTTAAACAGTTCAAAGTTATGGATAACTAATCAAACCNCCAGTAAACTTACCNCGGTTGGATGAGAGNGATTTTAGAGTTTTGTACATTTCGGNGCCANACCTTCTAATNNCCAAACTAAAACAGTAAGTTATACCCCATTNTATTTTGNNATTATCAGACCAATTTACTCCCANATATCCAGGTTCTCGGACAAACANAGGAGCTATATTTCTCTAAGTTGTGACAATAACTCGGAGGGGGAGTGCACTGGAAGTTGGCAAGAATAGTCCCGACATACATAGGCCGTCGGCACATCACCAAACTCATCAATCCTTCCTTCACTTATTGGTGAATCAAAGGTTTTGGAATCCTCTGTAGTGTTTCTGTCCTGAAGTAAGCCTAGAAGAACTCGATTTGGTAGGTAAACGCTCCCCAAGGCCTCGAGAAAGACTCCTGAACTCCCATAATTGGGGACGCTGAGCATAATTTCTACTGAGGGAGAAGTTGAATTCACTGCGATTCTCAATAAATTCGAGAACGATAGGGGTGACGAGGCGGCTACATTATGTGTTTTNTNCAANGNTAATATCNTTATATCTTTATATTTNNAGTCTCCGGTTAAGGTGCTCAAAACTAAAATTGCTTCCAAGGCTTGAGANAAGCCGCTAGGTACAGCATTATCGAATATATTCCTGGGTCTCATCGGTAGAAAAGGNTCATCTGCNTTCACGTCAAATGGAATAGGTGATTGGTCATCCCAGAANATTTTAAGCATGATCTCCGCTATGGCTNAGGCCTCAACTAACCATTTTTGATCTAAGGTTATTTCATGCACCTTTATACAGGCCATAACAATTGAAGCATAGTCTTCTAAATAGGCTGANCCCGAACATTTATTTTCNCTGTATGATCGAAATAATTCACCAAATTCATTTTTAATNTTCAGGCATGTTTTTATGTTTTGGATTGCTGCTTCTTTCANTTCTATTTGGCCTGTTGCCAAAAATCCATCAGCTAATGACTGAACCATTAGCGCATTCCAAGACAAAACTGCTTTGTCATCTTTAATAGGCTGAGTTCTCAAGGAACGGGCTTCCAAGAGTTCCTTTCTTCTTGAGGACCCAATAGTCAAATCCAATGCAAGCATATCCCCCTCGCTAAACCGACGCTTCAATTCCATACCTAGGTGCAATATATTCCGACCTTCAAAATTGCCTCTCTCAGTGACATTGAAGTCGCTCCGCAGGCGCTCATGTCCCTTAAGACCAACGACGGATATGAGTTCATCTTCCTCCCAGGTGTAGTAGGATCCTTCTTCTCCATTTGTATCCGCATCCTCAGCAGAGTAGAAAAGCCCATTATTTGAAGTCATATCTCTCAATACATACTCATATANATCCAACGCTATTGATCTATAAATACTCTTCCCTGTGGCTTGATACGCGTGAATATAAAGTCGGGAGAGTAGGGCATTGTCATATAACATTTTTTCGAAGTGAGGAACGATCCAAGCTCTATCTGTTGAATATCGATGAAATCCCCCTCCCACATGGTCATATATACCTCCGGAATACATCGACAATAAGGATTGTTCGACCATTTCCAGCGCCTTACTATTGGCTTCATTTTTGTAAATTTGNAGAAGTAATTCCAACGCAAACGGTTGAGGAAATTTGATAGGGTTTCCAAAACCACCAAGTTCCCAATCAAACTGAGCTTCCAACAACCCAACAAGCACTTCTGATTTTGGTCTGACCNTNTCACCATCATCTTCTTCANTTTCTAACGACNTCAACGCTGACAAATGTTCCAACACATGCTCGCCCGTGNTAGAAAGTTCNTTCCTTCGGTTCTTGAAAGCGTCGGATATACTTTGAAGTATCTGNGGAAACCCTGGNTGGCCTCCTCGAGGCTCAGGTGGGAAATATGTGCCACCGAAAAATGGCATACGGTCAGGAGTCAAAAAAACAGTGAGCGGCCAACCACCTTGGCCTATCATAGCCTGAACAGCAGACATATAAATGTCATCAACGTCGGGCCTTTCTTCGCGATCCACCTTTATATTGACGAAGTTGGAATTCATCAGAGCCGCTATNTCNTCATTTTCGAACGACTCCCGCTCCATAACGTGGCACCAGTGACAAGCCGAATATCCGACNCTTAACAAAATGGGGAGGTCCATCTCTACAGCCNTCTCAAAGGCCTCAGAACCCCANGGATACCAATCTACGGGGTTTTCGGAATGTTGAAGTAAATACGGACTAGATTCATTAACCAACCTGTTGGACATATTGAANCCACCCTTTTTNCCTCTACTAAACGTTGAATCCCAGAGGCAACTAACACCTCTATGGTAGAGACTCCGAGGTCCTAGGCATCCAAGCTNTGAATTGGCGTCCCTGGAGGGATTTGAACCCCCGGCCCACTGCTTAGAAGGCAGTTGCTCTATCCACTGAGCTACAGGGACGCATGCATATATTTTCCTTTTAATGTAAACATTGGTCAATCTCACACCTAATGCTTAATGACATTAATCACCATCTTCCTTTATAGTGAAAAGATTNGAAAAGTAAAAGAAATGATTGAAAACCTATTGACACTGCTTCACTGNTGTCTTTAATATTCNTGGACGTTGATAACCCTAATTGGAGGGAGTGATGATAACAAGGAAAACGAAAAAGATGTTGGCTGTAGAAGAACGCTTCAGACAGCCACTAGAGAAGATGCTTCCTGAGATGGTTACTGAGCAGGGACTTACAGCAACAGCAGATTACCTTGGTGTAAGTAAGGCCACGCTCGGCTATTGGCTACTGAAATTCAGAATAGACGTCAGAAGGGTGGCTCTAGCACCAGGGGATTCCTTACAGATAACGCGGCTAGACTAATATTCCGCATGGGATAAAGAAAAAGTAAAAGCCTAGATACTATCTACGCTCAGCATCCCGTGCNTCTCGNCTTCGATCCCTATCAGCTATAGCCCTCCGCTTATCGTACCGCTTCTTACCTTGACCAACTCCCAGTTGGATCTTAGCGTAGTGTCCCGATATATATATTTTCAGAGGTACAATCGTGTAACCCTTCTGCTTTGCAACNTCTGAGAACCGCCTTANCTGTTCCTTTTTTAATAATAGCTTCCTTGGTCGTAATGGCTCATGATTATCNCTGANTGCAGAAGGGTAGGGGGCGATATGGCAATTCTGTAGCCAAAGTTCACCATTTTGAGGAAACGCGTACGCTCCGCTTAAATTTACCCTATTGTCTCTTATAGACTTGATTTCACTGGATAGCAAAACCAANCCNGCTTCAATTCGCTCTAATATTTCATAGTCGTAAGTAGCTCTTCTATTGACCGCTATGTCCCTAGATTTCGCCATTACTTTTCAGTCTTNCCNTTACGAATCATATCTAATATGAGCTCTTCAGCCTTCTCGACTTGCAGTACATCAGCCTTGTTTGGATCTCTTGAGCTAATCTCATAATCAGGCTCTAAACCTTTGCCTTCAATCTGCCTACGCATCGGTGTGTACCATCGACCCACCGACATATATAGNCCACCTCCATTNCTAAGTTGTCTAAAAACATTAACAGTNCCTTTCCCAAATGTTTTTTCTCCGACGACAGGAGCTCTGCCAAAGTCTTGGAACGCTCCCATAATGATTTCACTCCCGCTGGCACTATATCGATTCACAAGGAGAACTACAGGTAGTTCGGACCCTATTCCTCCATCTTCTGATTCCCAAACCAATTCTCCATCTTTACGCTCTTCTATTAGAATGACCTGTTTGTCGAGAAGAATATCGGCTATTTCAAAAACCTGATGGAGATATCCACCTGGGTTGTAACGAAGATCTAATACAAGNCCTTTTGCACCCAATTCAATCTGATCCTTCAACATTTCTTCGAACCTTTGTGCGGTATCACCTTTAAATTCAGTTATTCTAATGTGAGCTATTGGAGCATCGGGCGCGCTTCTAAGGTTCACACTCGGGAGAGCAATTACATCACGAACAACCGAAATTTCCACCACATCTATATCCCCGAGATGTCTTATGCCCAGTACGACTGTGCTACCTTTGGGNCCTCTTATCATTGAGACGGCCTCTAGTAATGAGACTCCCACCAGTGATTCACCGTCTACGGAGGTCACAATGTCACCGGCTCGTATTCCAGCAGCCTCAGCTGGGCCACCATCCATGGGACTGCTTATAAGAATAGCTCCATCCTCCCGAAGTTTTACGTGAGCACCTATACCTTCAAACTGCCCAGAAAGATCTTCCTGTTCTATCTGTAAAACGGTAGGGTCAATATAAGATGTATGGATGTCATCCACACCATCTATCAAACCCTTAATAGCAAATTCTTCAAATGAATCGGGTTCGAACTCATTTCTGTCTACGTGATCACTATTAAGCAGACTCCAAGCCTCCCAGACAGATTCAAGCTCCTTCGGCACACCCTTGGCAGACCCTAATGGGGTCTTCAATGGTGTGACCGTAGGACTATATGGGGGACTTTCTAAGCTCTCTTCGACAACGGACNCGCCCAAAGCCTCCGAACCACTAGGTTCAGAAGACGATAAAGATTCATTACCCAGGGAATCGCAAGAAGCGAATAAAAAGGTAAGGATCAAAATACAAGTTAGTAAATGGAATTTCATGAACACCCTTTAGTATCTTTCAGGTTTTCTACACTAACAATTGTAACAAGCAAGAAACCACTGCTCCTATAAATAAATAGACTAGAAATATCTAGAGGACACTTAAGCCTTTCTGTATTCTTATTTCAGGATCATTTCAAATTTATTTCAGGTTGATATGACACAAAACAACTCTAGAACAAGACTAGTACGGAAATACCCGGCTCACACCCTTGAAGACATCCTCTCTATTTCAAACGTCATTTTTTTTGATAATGCTTCTTTACCCGTNGACNGACATATGTTGGCTAAAACAATAGGNACAACTATAAGTAGTAGCTCTTTCACCACACGATTAGCGGCCTCAGAAGATTATGGTTTAACCAAGGGACGATACAGGGACAAAGAGATCGCCATCACACCCCTTGGTCGGTCAATAGTTGCACCCAAGGATGGATCAGAACATTTAAAAGCCACAAAGGCTGCAATNTTTAAACCTAAACCCTTTGCTCATCTAAGTGAACTCTTTGGAGAGGAAAAGATCCCAGAGGATGATTTTTTAGCTAATTTGATAGTCCGGGAACTTAACGTTCAGCAGGCACAAACAAAAGAATTCATGTCGATATACAGGTCAAACCTTAAATATTTGGGGGATTTATCAAGAGAACCAGTAGTCGTTGGACACCAAACAACCTCCTCAACAACAAATCTTCACCAAACACAGAACCAGGATCAACAACAAAACTCTTCACAAATTCCCGCTAGGAACTTTACAGAAACAAGTAGTCCTATAAGCGCGGGTTTATCTAATAAAATTGGGTTTATCAAAATTGGGAACACATTAGAAGCAGAAAACTGCAAAACAATAGTTGGTTCATTAACATCCTTATCAATACCGGTAGAAGAGATTGCATTTAATCGAGATANCACAAGAGATTTTANAAATTTNCCCNCAATNAAATATTCTGCGGTAATCNTATTCAACCAAAATCTTCCAGACGACTACGATTCTGGCTACATGCACGGTTTGGCCGTGGCGCTCTCACATGGAAAAACAATCATCTTAACAAACGAACAATACAAAGAGGCCTGGAATCAACTTAGTGAAGAGGTTGTTGCTGCCGGCCCNTTGGAAATTGAAAAGACTTTCGTGGAGCTACTTCAGGCTCTTATCAGGTACGAAGCGATCAAAATAACANCTATCTAACTTTACATAATATATATAGTGCGCAATATANTGCGAGCTNNTACTTATCGGTTNCATCCACTTAGTTTAGTGAAATTTTCTCCCCTATCATCCTTAGAACCTCTGTTTTCCCAAGTCCGGTCAAACCTGAACAAAATGCTGGGGATTCCAAACTGTTAACAAAATCTATAAGTAGTTCATCACCAGACGGATCATAACTCTCCGGGAACTTGTCCCACTTATTGAGAAGAGTAATCATAGGTCTATCAGCGAGGCCAATCTCTTTTAATATTCCATCCACCGATGCTACTTGTTCAAAACGCTTGGCATGAGACACATCGACTACATGCAGAATCAGATCTGCTTCATTCGCCTCTTCCAAAGTGGCTCGGAAAGCGGCAATCAAGGTCGTGGGCAATTTTTGAATGAATCCAACCGTATCAGTCACCAATACAATTCTATCTTCTCCCAAATGTAAACGACGAGTGACCGGATCAAGGGTTGAGAACATTCTATCTTCAGATAGGACCTCAGAGGAGGTAAGTTTATTTAATAATGTGCTNTTCCCCGCATTAGTGTATCCAACCAGCGCAACTACAAAGGCGTTTGATGATCGCCTTCTCTCTCTGTATCTTGATCTGTGCTGACGAATCTTTTCGATTTCTTTCTTGAGTTTCTGAATCCTTCCTCTTGCCAATCGCCTATCNGTCTCAATCTGAGACTCTCCAGGGCCTCTCGTGCCGATACCTCCGCCGAGGCGTTCCAGATGTGTCCATTGTCCAGCTAACCGGGGCAAGAGATATTCATGTTGAGCGAGGTCCACTTGGAGACGACCTTCTCTGGTCTGGGCACTAGAAGCAAATATATCCAGAATAAGAGCCGTACGATCAATTATTTTTACATTCTCCAAAGATCGTTCCAACTGAAGTTGTTGATTGGGATCCAGCTCGTCGTCGCATATTATGGTGTCTATTTTATGGTCAGAAACAGCTTCACGCAGTTGATCAAGCTTTCCTTTACCAACATAGGTGATGGAGTGTTTTTTTATAGTTTGGGTGACTGTGGAAACAACTTCAGCGCCAGCACCTTTCGCCAAATCAGAAAGTTCTGAAAGAGAATCTTTTAACCCCCATATCTCCCTCTTGTTTCTCGTACGCACGCCTAGCAATAATGCTCGCTCTTTTTGGCGGCTAACATCTATGGTGTTCTTAGAGATTAAAAACCCTCCATGTCAAGACGAAGGGATTTCCCAGTTTTCAAGGCGTTNCAGACCTTCATCCAAATCTTCTTCNGATATTGTNAGAGACAACCTTATNTATCCTTCGCCACTTGGGCCATAACCATTCCCAGCAGTGACCACTACATCCGTTTCCTCTAAAATCAATTCTGCAAATTCGGCAGATGTGAATCCATCTGGAATGNGTGCCCACACATATAGACTGGCTTTAGGNGGATCCACCCTGAGNCCAATNCGATTGAGACTNGCTACTACCCGGTCTCGGCGAGATTCATAAATAAGATTCCTCTTCCCTATTTCTTCTTCAGAGCTTTTTAAAGCCTCTATGCCCATATACTGAATCGCATTGGGGATACCTGAGTCTAGATTCGATTTCACCACCATAAGGGCATCAATCATCTCTCTGTTACCCGCTGCGGTACCCATTCTCCAGCCGGTCATGTTGTAGCTTTTTGATAAAGAATGAAATTCCAAGCCAACATCGATTGCACCAGGAACCTCAAGAAAACTTATNGGCTTATAGCCATCAAATGCCACCTCGGTATAACTGGCATCATGAAGTACCGCTATATCATATTGCCGGGCAAAGTCGATAACCTCCAAAAAATAAGCAGCGTCCACCACCGCACCTGTCGGATTGTTAGGATAATTCAGCCAAATCACTTTAGATTTTCTAGCAACATCTTGAGGAATNTCAGCAAGATCAGGTAGCCACCCATTCTCTTCCTGTAGAGGCATCCAATGGCATTCTCCTCCGGCAAACCAAGTACCTACAGAATAAACAGGGTAACCTGGGTCAGGAACAAGAGCTATGTCTCCTGCGTCGATAAAGCATAAAGAANCGTGGCCAATNCCCTCCTTTGCCCCAATAAGAGGAAGAATTTCCTTATCGGCATCAAGGGTTACTCCGAATCGATCACTGTACCAATTAGCCACAGCNGCCCTAAATTCGGGCAACCCATCTGTTTCAGGNTATCTNTGATTTGGATTNTCCAGAGCTGTTGNTCTCAGTTNTTCAACTACTCGGTCAGGAGTTGGAATATCTGGATCTCCAATTCCAAAGGAAATTACATTAATGCCTTGAGCCTTCTTGGCTGCTATTTTCCTGCTTATCTCAACAAACAAGTACGGTGGAACTCTGTCCAATCTTTCAGCAAACTTCATTTGCAACCTTCTTCCCAAACTACTTGATAAATCAACAACGCTAACGTTAATTATCCTAAATTAATTTTTATGCGGTGCCCATTCCCCTCTAAATACCTCCTCAACTGGCCCTTCCATGAGGATAGAACCTTCCCCAGACCAGCTAATTCCAAGCACTCCCCCAGGAAGTTCTATCTTAACCCGATCTCCTACTAAACCTTTCAAATGTGCTGCAACGGCCACCGCGCAGGCCCCAGTACCACAAGCCATGGTTATCCCAGANCCTCTCTCCCAAACTCTGACTTTAAGGTGGGTTTCACTAACCACATTTACAACTTCAAAATTAACTTTATTGGGGAAAATTTTATGANTTTCCACAAGTGGCCCAATTTCTTCAAGCGGAAAACTAGAAACATCTTCTTCCAAAAAGGTTATGGCATGGGGGTTTCCCATAGACACAAAAGTCATGAAAAATTTACTACCATTTACTTCCATTGGATAATCCATGACCGGGAAAGATTCATCCNTTAACTGGACAGGTATAANTGACGGCTTTAAGATCGGCTCGCCCATTTCAACAGTGGCACCATCTATACCGTTGTTGCCAAAGGAAGGGTGNACATCCAACACCCCTGCCCCAGTTTCCACTGATATCACACTGACATCGGGACCTACCAAGCCTTCTGAAATCGCAAAGGCGACCAAACAGCGTATTCCATTGCCACACATTTCGCCTTCTGACCCGTCAGCGTTGAACATACGCATCTTAAGATCTGCAATGGTAGATGGCACGGCAACGATTAGACCGTCAGCCCCTATTCCCTTATGCCTATCACTGATTTTTTCTGAAATATCTGGCCAATCAAGGGTTTGATCATACCCATTGACATAAACATAATCGTTTCCCGCACCATGCATCTTAGTAAACTTCATTACATTTAAAACCTTCAAAGTACTTGGTTAGGTAATTTTACACTCGACCTAAGCATCTAATTAACGTAGTACCTACCAGGAGAGGAATAGATTTTAACAACTCTGATAGAGGGAACATATTTTATCGACGATCTTAGAAGCGTCAGTGGCGGCAACATCAAACCAGTTTATCCTGTTGTCATCAGGCCTGAACCAGTTAGATTGAGTCCTTACCAGTCTATGTGTTCTACTCTTGGTAGAATCGGTTGCATTTTGCCATGTGCACCCATAAGTCAGGTATTCACAAATTTCTCGGTAACCGATTCCATCCATCGACTTTAGTCCAGGCTTATAACCCATGTTAATTAGTTTATTAACTTCAGGTACAAATCCACCTTCCACCATCTGGGCGAATCTCTGGTCTACAGTTAAATAAAGTTGTCGTCTAGGCATGGAAAGGCCGACAATGAGGGTATTCTCACGTATAGGAGGTTGACGAGGCCTCGGAGTCACAGCCGCTAATCCTTGATGTAGTCTCTCCAGTGCCCTTATGACCCTCCGAGGGTTTTGCAAATCAATTATGGAAACCGACTCAGGGTCCTTCTCTTTAAGATCCTTTACTAGAGACCTCAATCCTTCAGACTCTAAACGACCCTCCAAAACATCCCGAAAGTCTTTCGATTGCGATGATTCTCCTGCGAATTGCCAATCTTCCAAAAGACTCCAAACATACTGACCCGTTCCCCCTACAACGATCGGAACAGATTTTTTAGACTCTATCNTTCCAGTCATTTTTTTTACTAAATCTTTAAATAGACTTACATTAAATTCTTCATCAGGTTCTAAAATATCGTAGAGGTGNTGAGGAACAATTAAAAATTCTTCTTTATCTGGCTTGGCTGTACCAATATCCATATATTTATATACCTGCATACTGTCAGCATTTATGATTTCTCCAGAGATATTCTTAGCCAATTCCAAAGCCAGTTTACTTTTGCCAACGCCCGTGGAACCTACAATAACGATCATTCCAGATCTCTCTGCTATGCCGTGTTTCCGGCTAGCTGGCAAATTTCTATAAAACTATCCACCTCCAAGCTGGCGCCACCAATCAACAGTCCATCAACATTTTCAAGTTCCATGTAAGACGCTGCATTATCCAACGTTACACTGCCTCCATACATAACCGACAATTCCTCANTCGNCAGTNTCGATCCTGAAATCCCTACAACTGTTTCTTTTATAAACCCGGCCTTTTGACTAACTGATTCTGGGGCCGCGGCGCGCCCACTTCCTATAGCTGATAAAGGCTCGTAAGCAAATAACACTTTGGATATATCTGAAGCCGATAGTTCTCTTAAAGCTTCGCTAATCTGATTAAATAGTTCGTTCTCTGTTTCCCTGCCCTCTGGGTTCCCTCCCTTCATCTCTCCAACACATAGAACGGGTTGTATGCCATGCTCTATAGCTATAGCTATTTTTCTGTTTATGTTTGCATTCGTTTCTTGAAATAGCCGCCTGCGTTCAGAGTGCCCGACCAATAGGTAGTCACAAGTCTCCTCTATCATTATCA
>NZSI01000041.1 GCA_002696685.1 Chloroflexota bacterium
AGACCAAACGATCATGGTTACAAGATTTCTTTTCTTCATGGTTTTTATACCCTTTTCTTTGATGTTTGAACTAATGCAACTACTTAGAAACTAACGCTGGCGCCAAATTTCACGATCCGGGGAGAGCCAAATAGGTCTTGGCCGAAATCCCACGAGTAATGCTGTCTGTTCGCCAGGTTAACATTTTCATAGAGGTCCACATAGAGGTCGCCATTCGCGGCCACGATCTCTGTGCTCAATTTTGGATCTGTAAGAAAGTTATCATCATAGGCGTTTCCGGACCGATGATAAACATTGATCACATTCTTTGTATCGAATAAATTTTCTACATAGGCAAAGAGCTGCACACCAACACCACCAAGGCTCAATGTATAGTCTGCCTTGAGGTTCACATAGTTCTGCCATGGGGTCGTGGACATACCGACCGGCTCCTGCGGCTCTCTTGAGCGAGCATCCTGTAAAAGCGCACCCTCATTGGCCGCCCGCTGTCCCATACCACCATCACTCAGAGTGAACGGGTGTCCACTGTTGACCTTATACTGGAGATTGAACCCCAGTCCGGACAACAGGCCTTCATCCGCACCAAAACGGTAATCCATGGAGACCGCACCGCGATGCTTGTTGGTATAATAGAGCGGAGAGATCATCATTGGGGGTGGGCTCAGTGCGTTCTGGTCCAGGTTCCCTGCATTTGAATTGGGGTCTGAGTTTATGCCGCGTGCATCAGACCAGGTGTAGGACGCATAGGTCATCAAACGGCTGATACGACGTGTTCTCAGCGTGAACTCAAAACCATTGACAGTGGTAAAATCCCCATTCTCGTAGTATGGCGCATCTGCACTGGCACCATAGGTATTATCGATCCCTACTTCATGCTTATGATCGAGCAAGAGCTGTCCGGTAGTGTTCTTGGCAAACGCCGTCACATCTATCGCAGCATCAGGCAGGAACTGGTAGCTCATGCCAACCTCATACTGGGTGGTCTCGATCGGATCCAGGTCAAAGCCCATGGGGTCCGGCGTGTAATTCTGTCCACCCCAGACCAGGTGCATATAACGGGTCGAGGCATAGGGAAGGTCCAGCTCGGGCATCTGGGCGAACTTACCATACTGTAGATGAAACACTGTTTCATCAGTGACCGGGAAGGCCAGCCCTAAGCGTGGCTGGAGACTGGTCTTTACGGTTGACTCACTGAACTGGTCCGTATAGATCCCTTGGTTGCTCTCGTCCCAGCCCGGGTTCGCTGGATCATTCATTTTCCAGTCATCCATATTGAACTGGTCCACACGAACGCCCATGTTGATCGTAATATCTCCGGCCTCATACTTATCATTGACATAGAAGGACATAGAGCTTGGTTCTCTGGGACCATCGAAACCTTCGTCATACTCATTGCCATAGTCATCATAACCGATCTGGCCACCGCGCAGGTACAGGCTTAAGGCATCCGTAACTGTCTCGTTACTGCCGCTCGCTGCATCATCAAAACTGGCAACATCATCCGATGTGGCGACCAGTCTGTTCACCTGTTCCATCGCACTGGTGCTCAGGTAATACTTGCGATAGGTATATTGCTTGATATCAAGTCCGGCCCGGATCTCGTGGTCTCCCATTTGATAGGTCATACCAGCATCAATACCTAAGGTGGTACGATTATTCTTGCTCCAGCCCGTGGTTATATCACCCGGACGCTGGAACGGGAAAAGACCCACATAGTAGCTTGTGGGGTCTGTGTAGGATGTTTTCCAGTTCGCACCCGCTTCAGCATTCATTGTTGAAGCAACGGAGGCAGAATCGTGCCACATAAGGGCATCCTGGAACCCACTGGGTTTCCCAAAAAGACCATCATAGGACTCATAACTGCGGTTCATCGTGCTGAAACCAGCAGTAAGGAGAAAATTAGGATTCAAAAAGAAATTGACACGGGTGGCAAGCATGGTGAGCTTCCTCTCACTCTCGGGGAGTCTATCCGTGTTGAACATATAATAGATGGGCAGAGAATTGCTTTGCCAGGTCGAGTTGTCCATGACACCCGTTAGACGCAGATTCAGAGGTCCAAAATCCATTGAAGCGGTAGTGTTGAGCTGCATGTTATCCTGTACCCTGTGAGCGATAGAGGACCCATCGAATGAGACCTGGATCGTGTCACCATCAGGTGTCACCCCAGACTCATAGCTTGCAAGGTCATCCACCACACCATCACCGTCCACATCAATATCAAAGCTCTCGTAGAAACTCGGGTTCCAGTCATCAGTGTGTGTGTTCCTAAGGGCCGCAAAGAACCTGACCGGTCCGAGCGGGCCGCCAATGGTCGCTGTCATATCCGTATGACCATAATCACCGGACTCAAAGCGGACATTACCACCAAACTCATTGCCGCCTGTGCGGAGGGTCTGTCGCACCACACCGGAGTTAGCGCCACCGACATGGGCACCGTAACCACCAGCCTCAACGGCTATCTCGGCCAGTGCTTCTGGTATGGCAGAGATATCACGTCCAGTATTGATCACGTCCGTGATCTGGGCACCATCAAGGGTGTAGGCTACTTCTTCCGCGCGGCTTCCGCGGATGTGAAGCTTGCCATTGGTGATGGTAACACCGGCCTGCATATCCAGCATGCCGGTCACGCTGCGTGATGCAGCGTTTTGAATTTCTTCTGCATCAACAGTGCGAACAGAATTGGTTGCGCTACGTTCTATCAGACGTTTTTGGCCAACGATAGTTACCGCCTCTCCCTCGACCGCTGATGATTCCAAATTAAAATTCATCGGTGTGGTCAGGTTAACCTTGACCGTCACATTTGACTCTGTAGTGCTCTTATAGCCGATATAAGTTGCTGTCACAGAATATCTACCGGCTGGAACATTCAGGATGGTGTACCCACCATCGCCATCTGTAGCAGCACCCATGCTTGTACCATCAACGATCACGTTGGCGCCAGCAAGGGCCTGCCCATCGGATGAGCTGACCGTTCCCCTAAGCTTACCAGAGGTTTGCGCCCAACCAAAGGACACGATAAAAAATAGAGTTACTAATTGTGAGAGTTTTCTCATTGTTCTGCCTCCATATTGCATTAAAACATCAGTTTAGTTAATTATTCAGTGTGAGCACACAATGAGCCCACATCACCCCAAGAATGTTGACTGGGAACCTAAAAGCATGTACAAAACAAGTCAAGTTTATTTTTTAAATACTATTTTCTGGTTCCAGACCACTGTAGATCAATGAAGGGGACCCAGGTTTCCATGATAGGAATATAGGGCAGCATCCTGGCCTGGGGTCCAAACGGAAAGCGTGCCCACACGAATTTATAACCACATAATAGTCGTAAATGTTCATTTATTTCCCAGAACAATACTCCTTTATGCTCGAGAGATAGGTCTCCATTAAAACCAGGAAGAATATGTGCATCGGCATCCACAAGATATCTCAATTTCTTAGTGATGTTCCCTGTCAGGTCCGCGCCAAAACGTACGGCCCACTTATTATAGAAAATACCTAAACGATGATAAACAAGCGGTAGGTCAATAGTTGTACGCTGATCAAGACCACTGAATGATATCCCAAGTGATAGGCCTGTTTTGATACTTAAGTATGTGGATGTGAACAGTGCGCGGGTCAGGAGCAGGTCAGTGTACAGTCCCAAGAGTCTGGGGATAGGGCCAAGGTCCGGAGAGATCATCCCAAACTGACCCTTGTGGGTTAACATATTTAAAAGTGGTGTGGGGTAAAAGCCCCCGTATCGGGATGCTGTGGCCCAGCTTCCTATGTTCTTTTGGGAAATTTTTATGGACAGATTGGGCATAACAGAGAACAGGAGTGGATGGATAGAAAATTCCATTCTTTCAGATACGCCAAAGCGCAAAGGTTGGAAAACCCCAATATCCCATCGTTTTTCAGGCAGGGNGAATGCGGAATGATGGNCCCANTGTTGAGNNCTGAACAACTGACCGNTCAGNATAATCATANATATAAGCTGTTTCACAGTNATTACTCAGCGTGTTCNCANGTTCAATGCTGCCACAACTGGCATATGGTCACTTAATTCCCAGAGNGACTGGTATGTANANTCNGTTCCCGGGACCCAGCCNTCGGAAAGATTNGTGAANAGATANTCAAGCTTACGNTCGTATCTATGNTCACCACCNTGGGTCCCNTAGCTAGTNCTGGGTGCGTGAGTAAAGTTCCCCGGGTCGTTATTNTCANNGGTANCTATGGCCGGTATATAAGAATCATACAGTGGTTGCANTATTTCAGGTTCCCCGGGGAAATTGTCAAAATAACTTCCTTCCTTATGGTATGGTTCTTGCCCGTCAATATGAAAATATTCTCCAGAGCACATATCGTATTCACAATAATCGATCACACTCGCACCAGGAGGTAAAGAGTTCAGGTCGCCGCCACTCACAAACCAGTTTCCAACAGTGTTTATCTCAGACAGGACATCTATATACTTATCAATGTGCTTTTTCTTGGTGTCATCTGTTGCAAAGGCTGTAGCATGAATGTTTATAGCATATAGGTCCAACTCTGATATTTTTACCTTTAGGATATTACGGCGGAGATAAAAATATCTCACAAGGTCACTCTGGTCTGTCCTCAGCCGAAGCTGAATACGTTCAGCATCAGATAACTCATACTTGGACAGAATAGCATTACCCATATCGATACGACCGGTCCCTTCAAAAGCAATATAGTCTGCCTGCCACACAGAGGCATAGCAACCATAGTTCATGGATGTATTATCTAACAGATATTGGACCTGGTCAATATACCCTGAGCGNTTAGAGAGGATATCCACTTCCTGTAACATGATGATATCAGGATCGATCTCTTGGATCTTGGCCGCGATCTTGTCCATGTTGGAATCAACCTGGTCTTCCTTCAGGATAACACTGTCCCCACAGGAGTCGCCAAAGAATGGGAACCGGGACGCACCAAAGCGGATGTTCCAGGTCATTACAACAGGGTCATTTTTTACACTTACCGGGGTAATGTTGGATGATGTATACATTTGAGCTTCAGAAAGATCCGAGAACTCGTTCACGAATGGTTCACAGCTAAAAAAAACGATGGCGCACAGCCCTATCAGAGCTGTGCCCAACACCTTATATATATACACNGTCAATTATTTTAATAGTGTTAGACCATTCTCCGGTGGTCTACCTATAACCGCTTTATTACCACAAACAATGATAGGCCTCTCCATTATTTTTGGATAATTGGCCATAGCCTGAAATAAGACATTATCATTATCTAAGAATTGTATCAGCTCATTGTCTTTGAACTCTGTCTCATTTCGGCGCACGAACTNTTTGGGCCTTAGACCCATCATTTTTGAAAGTTCTTTCAATTCATTTATACTAAGCGGGGTTTTCAAATACTCAACAATCTTTGGTTCAATACCATTTTCTTTTAGGAGCTGCACGGCTCCGCGACTTTTTCCTCACCGAGGATTATGGTATACAATGACCTCTTTCATTCTTATCCCTTTTCTCTTTAATAGTTAAAAACAGAAGNAAATTAATCACTTCATTCCCTGATTAGATAGGGTTAATGGTTTAAAATGGTTACGCTCATGCTCTGTGTATGGTCCATATAGGATTTGGTCATTAGAAAAGGCTGGTCTGCCCACCATCAATATCAAGACCGACCTCATCCCCCTTACGCAAGGAATTCACTATCATATCTGCCTGCCGTGTTGGCTCTGGGATACGATATTTCGTAGCACAGGATAGAACAATATCCATCGAACTTTGAAGGTCAGACCTGTGTCCAACAGAGATAAAAACCGGGTTAACACCATCTTTTGTGTGTAAGGCCAGGCCAATTTCTTCTTCTCCATCCACTAAAGTAGAATGGTTCCCTCGTTCTTTTTTCATTTTATTGAACGAGCCTACTAATACTTTTTTTGCCACACCAACTGAGGGNAGGTCAAAAATGACACCAAGGTGAGATGCGAGNCCAAAACGTCGTGGATGTGACACACCATGAGCATCGAACATGACCACATCAGGTGTGTTCTCCAGCTTCTGAAAAGCATGAACGATCGGGGGCCCTTCACGAAAGGCCAACAGGCCAGGNATATAGGGAAAGGTGACCTTTTCCGTNNAGCTACNGTGTTCCACNAGCGTTAGNTCAGGAAAACGAAGGACCGTTACCGCAGCATGNACCAGGTTAGANCCAGTATCAAAAGAAACATCTGCTCCGGCAATAAGCTGTATTCTTTTCGGGAGTGGACAGGTCTTTACTTTATCCCGCAATGTGTCCTGGATAGCAACGGCTTCCCGCGGGGTCAGGTTCCAAGAATGAAATCGAGCTGGTCGCATCAGTTTGAACAAATCTACATCAAGAATACGGAAAAAGGAATTCTCCTTGGTGGCGATCGAGTTATATAGGGAATGCGATGCTGATCAGACTGTTTATAGCCAATATGGTTTGGTCTATATAACGGATGCTATATCATTGAACGGTTTTTTTGATAGGGTCGGCACTTGTGCGTCTATAGCAGGATAGCCAACAGGGATCAACAGAAATGCTCTTTCATTCTTTGGCCGTTCAAGGATCCTTTCTAGAAAACCCATGGGACTGGGTGTATGGACCAGCGTCGCTAATCCGGCATTATGCAGAGATGTGAGTAAAAATCCAGACGCGATACCGACAGATTCATTAACATAATAATTCTTGCGCTGACCCTTATTATCGATCTCATANCGTTGGCGAAAGACTGCTATTAGATAGGGTGCTATCTCTAAGAAAGGCTTATGCCAGTCAGTTTTAAACTGATTGAGGTCTTTCAGCCAATGGTCTGGAGCGCGATGTGANTAAAATTCTTTTTCTTCCTTTTCTGCTGCGCGCCGTATTTCTTTTTTTACTATCGGATCCTGGACAATGACAAAGTGCCAGGGTTGTTTATTCGCCCCAGAAGGAGCTGACGCAGCGGTCTTGACCGCATTCTTGATGATGTCAATTGGGACCGCTCTGTCTGAAAACTCCCGAACTGTGCGCCGGGTTTTCATTAATTGTAAATATTTTTCAGAACGGTCTTCCATTTCCGTTTCCACATATGTTCTAAAATTCATTTTTTGAAATGCCATACTATATTCACCTAATGTATTTTTCCCGCAAAATTTACAATAAGGTTTTAATTGAACAGCCTATTCAAAACAGTGAGACCCATTTCCGGATATGTTCATTTAATG
>NZSI01000042.1 GCA_002696685.1 Chloroflexota bacterium
AGGTTTCCAGTCAGCATCTGATTGAGTATTAAAAAACACGTTTTTTTCAAAGATTAGATCACCGTCTGAAACTGAATAAATTACAGTGTCACCGACCTTGATGTCTCTAATATTTCTCACACTAAGGACCCTTTCTGATTTAATTATGGTATCTAGGTATTACGTCAGTCCCGAGAATCTCCATCTGCTGATGAGTCATTTCAGGAGGACATGCGGGGCGAAGAGCAAATTTAGTAATTCCTGAAGATATGTAGCTATCAAGCATGGATATTAACTCTTCTGGTGTCCCGAAAGCGTTCATTTCATTTGGGTTAACATCATCTCTGCGGCGTAGGAGATATGGACTTGCAAGTTCTTGTGCCTCCTTAGGGCTATCCGCGAAGCAGTAGCTGAATATAGCACCGTAATGATCGTCTTCTATGTCGTTTCCGAATTCGGAAGCCATAGATTTTATTTTCTGAACTCCCACACCCGCTTCTTCGGGTGTGGCTTGAGATACTAACCAGCCATCACCAATTTTTGCGGTCCNTCTGAGAGCAGGCTCGCTTCTTCCNCCAAACCAAATAGGGGGGAGATTTTTCTGAACCGGCTTTGGTTGGACAGTCACATTAGTTAGGGTAAAGTGCTTGCCTTTGTGGGTTACATTGTCCTCAGACCAAAGTCGGCGTAATAAATGTACTGCCTCTTCNGTTCTGCTGACTCGAATTCTTTTCTCAGTTCCGCAAGCCTCGTATTCTATTTCATCTTCTGTTCCNAGGCCCACAGCTGGCAGGCATCGACCACCCGACAAAAAATCTATGGTGGCTAACTCCTTTGCAAGAATCGTTGGGTTGCGGAGTGGCAATGCTATTACGCTTGTACCAAATTTCAGTTCGGTGGTTCTCGAAGCGATAAATGACATTGCAACGACTGTTTCTAAAGTGAAAGTAGGTGACACAATCCGATCAGTGAACCAAATAGAATCTACGTCCAAGGACTCCATGCGTTCGGTGTAGTTCCACAATAGCTGTGGTTCAGGTTCAGGGAAGGGCCATCCTCCTAATGCAATTCCTATCCTTACCTTCTCATAGCTTATCTCTNCCATTGAACAATTCCTCCCACTCTTATTCAGAGCAATCTAGACCTCTAGGACATCGCAGAGTTCCCGGAAATTTCTGGTTATNAAATCTGGCCTATATTCTGAGTCATCATAAGGTAAGTCATATCTGTTCACATAGGCACCACGATAGCCACTGTGNCTTGCTCCAAGTATGTCGAAAGAGTGGGCTGCAACCATCATTATTTCCTGTGGTTCCAGNCCTAACTCTCTGGCTGCAAATCGNTATACGATTGGATGAGGCTTGAAGTTTCCNGCNCTTTCCGCNGACAGAATTCTTTTAAAATTTACTTTGATGCGATTTNTTGCCAGGTGCTCCAGATATGATTGTTCNCCATTAGATAACATTACAAGGTNGTACTTNGTTTCCAGGCGTCTNAGTCCNTCAAGTGCGTCCTGAAATGGTTTNAAATCTTGATAAGCTTNCATAAAGNTATCAATCTGTTCCTGNTNGAAGTCAACTTTTAGTGTTCGCAGNGTGTAAAGTAGAGCNCTTCGTTTTACCGCCAGATATCCACTGTGGCCGAGCATGAGGAGGTTGTCCTGATACTGTTCGATGCGTTGACGGTGNCGCCATTGTGCCCAGACATCAGTNGCCTGTACGGTTTCACTGNCGCCACATTCGTCTAGAAGTTNTTCNANTGGTGGGGTTAAACTACCGGCNAGGTCNAGAACAGTGCCGAATATGTCGAACGTAAGAGTAGTGACACCCTTCATGATATCTATATCCGATAAATTGTTAGGCATTTAGTTTGCCCTGGGACCAATTAGTCCCCACCCAAAGGAACAGCGACAGGATTTATCCCAAGGGCGGCAACTTTCTTAAGGACTTCTTCTCTTCTAGCGCCTTCCAATGGNGGNTTTGGAAGCCTTCCGCTTCCACAGTCAATTCCCAGTCTTTCAGTNAGAACAGCTTTCGTCCCACTGTGGACTCCAACTTCTCTCATGATNTCGGTNAATTTTGANGCATGTGCCTGGGCTTTTATAGCNCCNTGAATATCACCNGACTGCCACTTATTCCAGATATCNACCCAAAGCTCAGGAGCAGCACATGGTGGACCGTCTATGCATCCAATGGCACCAATCGTTAGGGCCGGAAGCATAAGCATACTGCTTCCTATGAAGCATTTCAGTCCCATCCTGTCCCATTCCCTAACATTAGCGAAGTTGACTGACGAATGTTTTAATCCGGCGAGCTGGGGAACGTTATCTTGAATTTTTTTCATTAAATCCGGTGTTACTTCCACACCTGTGGACTGCGGCAGGTTATATACATAAAAAGGCAGGTCAGCGGCGGCGGCAACTGCCTTGTAATGTTCAACTATTGCTTCGTCAGTCTGGCTGTAGAAAAAAGGTGGAACACAGCAAATTGCTTCAGCACCTACAGAAGCGGCGTGTTCCGCCATCTTAATAGATCGCTCGGTGGTAGGAGCACCCACATGCATGATGTTATTAATTCTTCCGGCGTTCACTTCAGCAGCTGCAGTAACAATGCGCATATTTTCTTCATCGTCGAGTAATACGCTTTCGCCATTGCCTCCCGCAACCCAAAATCCTCCTACTCCGGACTGAATATTAAATTCCATCACCTCTCGAAACGCTTGTTCGTTAAATGACCCATCACCGTTAAGTGGGGTNGCGATTGCTGGAAAAATCCCTTCGTATGCTGCCATTATTATCTCCTGAGTATCCAGATTTAAAATCGACTTTTCAGTCCATNTCATTAAAAAGTAGGTNTACTTGCTGCGACAGAATTCTAGCACGTAANTTTTTTGGNNTNCNTGACTTGGCNTCNATATNCTCTATNCGGGCCTCTTGGAAGTGNATTCNTGAAATTTATTGTNGNAGTTTATGTNTAGNTGCNGGNATTTTATAGCTTTAAAATTGATGTTTATCTGTAATAAGACTATAGNGGTAGTCGTTTATGAAGATCGCCTGGGCTAATGCAAAANTTGGTATTGCNGTTACNGTATNTTTTCTTGTCTTTTCTGGGNTTGCATGCGATTTGANCANNAGCNGNCCAGCTGNNGAAAACTTATTAACGAATAAAGGGAGTTTTTCNACCGCAGTTCCAGTNAATCCCAATGATGCCNCNCATTCAGNATTTTCTGGNCATGGGGATTTATCTGGGACGTTAACAGTCGCTGTNAATTCAGTTAATTCNCCTAATGGGTTACCTAGGTTTTGTACGTCTGGNTGTGCTGANACGATCTACGCTTCGGGTATTACGGATGTTTTATTTAATTCAGTGGTGAAAAATGATTTGTTGACTACGGAGCCGATGTTAGCCCTCTCTTATGAACTGGAGCCTAGTCTAGATTCCGCTGTTTTCAAACTCAGAGAGGGGGTGCAATTTCATCNTGGGTACGGGGAAATGACAGCNGATGATGTCAAGTTCTCTTACGATGATGCTAATTCCACAACTAGTCCCAAGTCTATCCATGGACAAGCTGACGATTTTGCAGCTCTTATTCAGGAGATCGAAGTGGTGGATGACTATACTTTGAAGGTAAACCATAGAAATTATGACTCGCGTGGTCCATTACATCGGTTTAGTCTTTTTTGGAAAACCGCCGGAATAGTAAGCTCTGCGGTTTTTCGTGAACATGGCTTGTCTGGGATGCAAAACGTATTTGTTGGAGTAGGAGCATTCACAAACGAAGAGTGGAGTCAGGGTGGGAAGATAGTAGGCCACGCTTTTGTAGACTACTGGGGTGGATCTCTAGGGCAAGGTCCGTTTGTAGAGAAAGTGATTTTTTTGGAGGTTCCAGAACCTTCTTCAAGAGCAGGATTGCTCGAAACAGGTGAAGTACAGATAGCCCAGGTTCAATCAAAAGATTACTCTTCACTAATGGAGAAGGGATTTTTACCGAACAAAGACGCTCAACATAACCTCATTCATAACGTGTCGATGGTCGGAAACTATTGGGAAAAATATAGCTCTCTGGATGAATCTATCTTAAACCGCCGCCAAGATACATCTTTACCATGGATTGGTAATCCTTTCGAAAATGGTAGCTATGACGAAAATTCCAGCTCCATGGTCAACTCTAGGAAAGTTCGCAATGCCCTTGCATGGAGTGTAGACAGGCAAGAACTTCTTGATACTGTTCTTAATGGTTTTGGGTACGTTAACCACCAACCCTATTTGTCCGTAAACAATACTAACTATATTGATGGATGGAGTTGGGGGCTAGATTATGAGAAAGCTAGGAATTTGCTTAAGGAAGCAGGATATAGAGGCGGATTTTCTCTTGATATATGGACCGGGCCGTCCGGGATAGGTTCTGAGGTTGGTGAGTCGTTAGGCAGAGTTTGGCAAGAAAATTTGGGCATCAGTGTCAACCTCGTAGATACCAACTATGAAGTATATCGTCCAGGGCTGATTGCTCGTACTAGCAAATTGCCCGGGATAAATACATGTCGTGAAGAAAACCATTCTAATTTTCCTTACGACTGGGCCCATGGGTTTGATATGAGCTCTTTTTCTACCAGGAGATATGGTGCTGGACAGGAGATTCCCTACGCCACCAAGACGTTTAAGCGCATGTCAGGTGAGTTAGATATTGACGTTC
The DNA here is from genome assembly GCA_002696685.1 of Chloroflexota bacterium. The sequence continues at coordinate 4,672 of NZSI01000042.1, forward strand.
GGAAACGACTAGCCGCGGAGTTTTTTACAAACAACAGGGTGTGGGCGAACTGCTTTGGAATTTTCGAAGAACAGTTATGGCCCTTTTATGATCCAGAAAATGTAGTGGACTGGGATCAGAGACCGACTGCTATTCAGAATTTAGGAGGTATAAATAACATTCGAACAGTTGAATTGAAGTAGTTATTGAGTTGCCTCTCGCTGAGGTTAAATATAGTTTGAGCTCTACTTTGCGAAATCTCCTACTAGTGAAATGATGGAAATAAATGTAAAACCAGTTATATCCATGTAGAGTAGATGTGCGAAACGTTTTTAGGAGTGGATTTGAAGACTATAAGAGATCGTCTTTATCTATTGATAGTCATTACGGCAATAGTCAATGTTGCAGGGATAATGGGACAAGGTAATTCCAACCTCTCTGATGGGGTAGTGATGGCTGTAGTAGTGCCTGCATGGATACTATATACCGTAGTTCCCCTACTTATGTTGGTTTCCTCACTGGTTACGGTCGCGTTTGTTCGCCGTGGAGATATTCCGGCTCTTTTAAACGATGGTGAGGCCTCATCGGAACCTGAAACTTTCACAGCAACAAGTGGTTTCTATATAGTTCCTGAACCAACAAATACCTCCAATGTTGAAATCGAAGAACCAGGAAGAGCTCCTATTCCGATCAATGTGTATGAGGCTCCCTCAACGACTCCGCCCAACCCAGCAATGGATATACCTATCCCAACAATTTCAACTTTTAAAGTTCCTGGTAAACCAACAGATATTTTCTTCCTGAAAGATTCTATATGGGTTTCCTCACAAGACGAAGATGGTATAGCGAATTACAGCACTGATGGACAACTTATCTCTTCCATGCCTTTACACCCATACCCAAAGAGTTTGGCCTATGACGGAGATGAGTTATGGGTAAGTACTTATTTTGCTGTTAGGACTTTTGATCTCAAGGGAGGGATGGGGAGTGCCCCAGTTGAGCTTCGTAGGCCAACAGACATGCTATATGCAGGGGAGGCAATGTGGATTGCTAATTCTGACAGAAATGTGGTTACACGTATTAGCAAGGATCGTCAGAGCGTGCAAAATATTCAGACTGGCTCAAATCCCCAGAAGTTGGCCTTTGATGGCGAACATGTTTGGGTGGTTGACAGTAAAGACGACACCCTAACCAAAATTTCTATAGATGGTGGAATTGTTGGTAGCTGGGATGTTGGCTCTGGTTCACGGGGTCTCGCCTATGGTAACGGACACCTATGGGTAGTGGATTCTCTTGAAGATACCCTCACAAGGTATAACCTAAACGGAGAGAAGTTAGGCGTCTTCCCTACCGGAGCGCTACCGGGAGACGTTATTCATGATGGAACTGGGATCTGGGTTGCAAATCGTGCTGATGAAACAATGACGAAATATTCAGATGACGGATCACATATGGGGACTTTTCATATAGGAAACGCGCCTGGTGCTATTGCAACCGATGGACAGGGCACTATTTGGGTTTCTAACCCTGCAGAAAGTATGGTTTCCAAGCTGACTATGGAAGGAACAGAAGCTTCAACCTTCCCAGTTGGTAACTCTCCTGAACCTGTTATTTGGGATGGGGATAATTTATGGGTTGGGAATTCTCTTTCACACACTATCAGCAAGATGAATCTTCAAGGTGAGGAACTTGAAGTTTATGAATCCTACGGGAGAGAACCTAATGCATTAGTGTTCGACGGTGAGAATATATGGTCTGCCAACCAGTTTGATCATAATGCCACGCGAATATCCCGTGAAGGCGAACTTTTAGGGACTTATGCTGTATCCACCCTTCCCCGGACACTCGTGTTTGATGGTGAGCATGTATGGTCTTCTGGGTGCTGGGAGACCCTCTTGTATCGGTTAGATAAGGAAGGCAATTCGGTGGAACCTGTAATGACAGAAGGAGCCGGGCCTATAGTCTTATTCTTTGACGGAGAGTACGTTTGGACTGGTAATGCTCATAGTGATAGCGTCTCTAAATTTTCACTTGATGGCGAGTTGATAACGCACACAAAGGTCGGAGATGTACCCATTGCTTTCGCTCAGGAAAATGAAAATATATGGGTAGCAAACTGGCGGGAGAACACGGTTTCAAAATTATCGAAGGATGGGGAGGAACTTGGCAGGTTCGACACAGGCAGGATGCCCTATGGCATTGCCTTCGACGGAGAGTATATTTGGACGGCTAATAGCATGGACGGCACAGTGACTAAACTTTCGGTGGATGGGCAAACTGTTGGCATCTATCCAGTAGGTGCCTCCCCAGCGAAAATACTTCCCCTTAATGGTGATATATGGATTACGGTGACAAGTGATGATGCGATCATCCGTCTTAGTCCATAGTAGAGCATAAGATGATTCACTTTATTGATGAAGCTGGAAGTGCTCCCTGGGCGGATTTGTGTGAGGCGTATTATTCGGGTGAGAGGTCGGATGTATCCTTTTATCTGGATCAATCTTCTCAGGTAGGAGGCACCTTCTTAGAGCTTGGTTGTTCGACAGGACGTATAACTGAGCTACTGGCTGAATTCGGTAAATCAATCTATGCGGTCGATCCCTCAACATCCCAGTTAAACTTCGCTAGAGCCAAAATGGCTCTTTTGACAAATTCTGAGCATGTGGCTCTAGTACAATCCTCCCTGGTGGATCTTGATATTGATAGTAGTCAGAAATATGGTCTTGCCGTGGTGCCATGCTTCGCGTTTATGTCTTTAATCGACGCGGAACAACAGCAGCACTTTATCAATACTGTTAGGAGACAACTTTCGCCTGGAGGCAGACTGATAGTAGATTTGGCTGTGCCAGATCTTGAGTTCATGTTGGGCGACCCTTCGACCATGTACCATCATAAGGACTTAGTCACAGAAGACGGGAATAAAATTGTCATATACACGCAGGGAGATTATGAGGAGTATTCTCAGGTTGGGTATGTAAAAGTTGCTGCAGATTTCTTGGATAATTCTGGCTTAGTAACCCGTCGTGTCGTTCATGACTTGGAGTTTCGCTACACGTTCAGATGGGAAATGTATCATCTGCTCCGTACATGTGGGTTTGAAATTTTGGGTCTTTATGGAAGTTTTGATGAGGGCCCGTACACTGAAGAAAGTGATCGAATGATATGGGTAGCAGGAGCTAGGTCCTAAGACCTATTCATTCGAATGCAAGGCTTCTCGGTCTGAGGCAGCTTTCTCTTCCAGTCCCAATTGTTCGTAGGCGTAGGCTCTATGTTCATAGGAGTCTTTAAAAGCGGGATCAATTGCTAACGCTTCGGAGAAATCTGAAATAGCCATATCAAAATTTTTGGTAGCAAGGTGAACAAGCCCCCGGTTGAACAGCAATTCTGCATTGTCAGAGTCTATTGATATAGCCTTCTTGAAAGCGGATAGTGCTTCGGGGAATTTGCCTAGTTCATAAAGGCAAATTCCTTTATATGTGTGAGGAATCGGATCCCTGGGCCTTTCTTCGATTGCCGCTGTAGCTCTGTCCAACCCCACTAAGAAATTTCTGTTAATGATTGAAATGTACGATTGGTTTAGATTGTCAAAATACCCACCGTCTCTAAGTTTGCGAGCCTTATCGAAATCCTCTATAGCTTTGGCAAACATGTCCATTTCGCCATAAGCATTTCCTCGGTATAGATAGGCATCAGGGGCGGTAGGATCTAAAGATATAGCTTTGTCTAGATCAGATACTGCCTGCTGGAATTCATTAAGTCGGTAATATGAAGCACCCCTTAATTTCCAAGCTAAAGGATCCTCAGGGGAGTCTGATATAGCCTCTGAAAAAGATGCGAGTGCTAGTTTGAATTCAGAGTTGGATTCATGAGCGAGGCCTTTTTCTATCCAAGTGGTCTTATTTTTAACTTCCGATGTATTAGTTTCCAAGCAAGAAACAAACAATGCAAGAAGTGAAATAAAAATAATGGCCCAAGGACTAATTCCTTGGGCCATTATTTTTACGCCCCAGTATTTGGGGATAAAGAAGCTAATCTTTGTACAGGTGGCACACCGTGGCGTGATTGTCCACAGGAAAACTTCTTTCGGGTTCTACCGTGCTGCATTCGTCAATAACGGATGGACATCTCTCATGGAAATGGCAACCAGAAGGAGGGTTAATCGGTGAAGGTACTTCACCAGTTAGGACAATTTCCTCCCTGTCATCATCCGGATGAGAGGGTAGTGCTGCAGACATCAGAGCCCTGGTGTAGGGATGTAGAGGGTTCTCAAATAATTCGTCTGTTGGGGATTCTTCTACTAGACGCCCGAGATACATGACCCCGATTTTATCGCACATGTACCTAACCGTGGCTAGATGATGGGCTATCAGCAGATATGTGAGGCCATGCTCTTTTTGTAAATCCATTAATAGGTTCATGATCTGAGCCCTGATAGACACATCAAGAGCGGATACAGGCTCGTCGAGAACGATTAACTTGGGGTTCAAAGCTAGAGATCGTGCCACGCCGACTCTCTGTCTCTGCCCTCCCGAAAATTCGTGTGGATAAAGCCTTGATTGGTAAGGTTGAAGGCCCACTTCCTCAAGAAGGTCGCCAACTTTGGTTTTTATCTCCCCTCTCGTCATAGTAGTATTGATTTCTAAAGGCTCACCGATTATGCCCTCAACCCTCATTCTGGGGTTAAGTGAGGCCCATGGATCTTGAAATACTGCTTGCACGCTGGATTTGTAATTCTTACGAGACTCTCTAGACATGTTTAGAGCGTCTTCCCCTTGAAAGCGTATTTCCCCATCTGTTGGATCTTCAAGCATCAGAACCATTTTTGCCGTAGTTGATTTACCGCATCCAGACTCTCCCACCAGCCCGTATGTACTACCTTCTTCAATATTCAAGCTTATCCCATCTACAGCTTTCAACCATGTTTTATTGCCTGTGATGCCGCTGAATAGACCTCCACCCACTACGAAGTGTTTTTTTATGTTTTTAAGTTCTAGGAGACTACCATTTTCACTAGTCATTCTTTGAGCTCTCCCTAATTTACTGTGCTGACGGTTTTCGCGTCTGCATTTTCTTCAAGTTTCCAACAAGCAGCTACCTGACCCTCTGCATTTTCAAAATTTGGCGGATAACTCTCGCGGCACTTATCAAATACGTATGGGCATCTATCCGCGAAAGAGCATTCTTCCTTTAGGTCCCATAGCGCGGGAGGGTTTCCTGGTATTGAGTATAGGCGCTCTATGTTCTCATCCATCTTAGGAACGGAGTTTATTAGCGCTTCTGTATATGGATGCTGTGGGTTGTTAAATATCTGCCTAACATCGCCTTGTTCGACAATCTTCCCGGCATACATCACTGCCACGCGGTCACACATTTTTGCAACTATTCCGAAGTCGTGGGTGATAAAGATGATCCCCACTCCTGTCGACTCCTGAAGTTCTCGGAGGAGCCTCAGATATTGTGCCTGAATCGTAGCGTCCAGCGATGTCGTAGGTTCATCAGCAATGAGCACGGAAGGGTTGCAGGAAATTCCGATGGCGCCCACAACACGCTGTCTCATTCCACCAGAGAGCTGGTGGGGGAAATCCTTCATCCGAAGGTCTGGGGCTGGGATACGCACTTTCCTGAGCATGTCAATTACAGTCTCTTTGAGTCCTTCACCCTTCAGGCCTTCGTGAATATGGAGAGCTTCTCCGACCTGATCTTGGATATCGAAGACTGGATTGAGTGCCGTCATTGGGTCCTGCAAAACCATGGCAATCTGGGATCCTCTAACGTTTTCCATCTGCTTTTCACTGAGTTCGAGAATGTTTTCCCCTTCGAGAATAACTTCTCCTCCCACTATGTGACCAGGAGGGGATGGGACCAACCTCATCATCGAGAGGACTGTGACCGATTTTCCTGAACCGGATTCTCCAACTATTCCAAGCGTTTCACCTCGGCGGAGGTTGAAGCTCACTCCGTCAACTGCTTTAACCACGCCCCAACGGGTAACGAAATAAGTCTGGAGGTCGTTAACCTCAAGGACTATTTCTCCTATTCGATCATCTGAAGCCATAGTAGCTACTCCTCATCTTAATCTTTACGGGCCACGGCTGCTAAGTTTCTAGGAACAATGCAGGCACAAGCCTCTAACCCAGCACTAAAGTGTGTTGCACGGGTAAACGACACTATAATGAAGTGCCTAGTAAATAGCAAGGTTCAAGCTATGCGTTAATAGCTATCTCTAGCCCAGTTTTATCAACCTTAAATGAGTTAAGTTTCTAGGCAGGACCAGGAAAAAAATTAGCTCCCTGCATAATCATGTCCTGCTGTTTGATTGCCAAACCTTTGACCCGGGGCATGTATTCTCCTGTCCATCTAGGATCTGACCGAACCTGTTCTCTGGCCTCTGCGAAATGGTGGTAGTCACGGTAAGCCCATATGTGAACAATCCTGTTTAAAGGGCCTATGTCAGTGTGGTACCAGCCTGCTAGTTTTATTCCATAGTCCTCTCTGATTTTTAGAGCAACATCTTCGACGGCCGACATATATGCTGGCACGGAGCCAGGTTTTAAGTCATAAATTCTCATGTCGTATATCATCTAGAACTCCTATTTTTCGTAACATGGTTCCCAATATTACACAGAATCGGACACCTTACTACTTCTTGCGGCTGTACTAGTCATGGCTGTACTCAAACCTCAGGCAGGTCCACAGGTCATCTAGATGAACGTGTTCCGTAGTTTCCCAACCTGCTTGTAAGAGTGGTTCCCAGCCTTCTTTCTTGTTGATGTCAGTTTCACGTCCAGAACTTTCTCGAGGATAGCTAAACCACAGGAGACCATGTTTTTTAAGAACAGCGGGAGCTCCGGGCGAGAGCTCAAGTACATCCATTTTGTTTCGAACGAATATTTGTACGGAATCGAATTTTAGTGAGCCCTCTAGTGGAACCGTAGTTGAAACCTGGAGCTCTGGATACGCAAACGACAGTAACTCTATATAAGAATTTGGTGCTGCTACTACTAGGATGTAACTATTCGGAGAAAACCGTAGCTTTTCTAGTACATCTCTGTTGTCTTGCATACTGATGGGGCTCGCCTCTTAGACGTCTGGATACCGAGATAAGTATAAATCAGATGAGATGAACTGGGCTAGATCAATAGTATTCAAAAAATAAATAAATATTATTTCAATATTTCCTATTGCAATATGGATGCCAGGCCCTATACTTACGCCCGAGTTGAAAGAAAATAGCAAATGCTAATAGTAATTTACTAATAGTATTTGTTTTAGAGATAAAATGCTTTGTATTTAAAGTCTGGTTATTCTTGACAATTTTAAAATAGGGCATAAAAATAAAGAATTAAAGTTCAGTAATTATTTAACAGGAAATATTTATACAGAAAACTATATCATTTAACTACTCTTGGCACTGTTTTAGATGGTGCCTTGAACGTTGTGAATGCTAGATGGGAATGGTGCAAATTAAAGATGTGCGCTTGCCCAAGGAGAATTGAAAATGGTTTTTTATAAGTCTTGCCCGAAATGTCGTGGCGACATGCACATTCGTGAAGATGTCTATGGAGATTTTAGAGAGTGCATCCAATGTGGATTGCTGCAGGATATATATGAGCATCCTACTTCACAATTGGTAGCTAGTGCGACTGGAAGTGATGACACATCAACTTCTCCTCAAGGNGGTAAGGGGAAAAAGGGTAGAGCAGCCTAGTTTTCGCATAAGTAGGTTTTCTTGTTGTTATCCGGCCTCTTTAAGGTAGCTTGATACTACTCCGGAGACATTGAGACGTACATTTAGATTGACCTAAAACGTTAGTCTTATATAGAATTCTCCATATCTTTCGGCTCTTCCGAATGTGGAGACACCAATATCAAGGGTGGTATGACGATGACAACAACAACTTCTCAGCCATTAACTATCACGATCAGTGAGGATGCTGCTGTTCACGTAAAGCAGTTTGCTGTTGCGGAAGGTAAGCCTGAGGCAGACCTTCGCGTGGGTGTCAAAGGTGGTGGTTGTTCTGGCCTTACCTACATATTAGATATTACAGACGACGGTCCTGGTGACAACGACAAAATCATCGAAGAATATGGCGTACGCCTTTTCGTCGACAAAAAATCCTATATATTCTTGGCTGGAACTGTGTTGGAGTATTCAGGCGGACTTAACGGTAAGGGGTTTGTTTTTAACAACCCTAATGCAAAAACCACCTGTGGCTGCGGCACTTCTTTCAGCGTGTAAGAGATCCGATCGTCAAAAGCAGGGTCTTAATGCNGTTGGATCATGAATAAATTTTCTGGTTATGTCGATCTTGGTACGCACAAGGGAAGGTTGTCATTAATTGGCAGCGATGCTTTGGATCTCCTGGACAGATTGACCACAAACCGTATTTCAGACCTCACAAGTACGGGCATGGGTATGGGAGCAGTTTTGACGACCAACAAGGGTCGGATTATAGATTTGCTGGGGATCCATGTTGAAGAGAAAGGCTTGATGGTTGTCACATCTGGAAACGCAACAGAGAAGGTGTCGGACTGGATCGACTTTTATACCATCATGGAGGACGTGCAGATCAAGAATGTTTCTGACCAAACTTTTCATTTCAGGGTCATAGGTACCTCACCAGAAATTGAGGTTCTGCCTGATACTACCGGTATGAAGCCTTTTCATGGGGTGCAGACAGAACTCGCNGGTGTGCCATCTTTAGCAATCAGCCTACAGGTAGGTAACTTGTCCTGCATAGATTTGATAGGTTCGGTGGTGAGGGGAGATTCCGTACAATCTAAACTAGACGAATATCTTAAGGAAATACGAATTGAGGAGTATAACCATTTGAGAATAGATGCAGGAGAACCTGCATATGGTTCAGAGTTGACCGAAGAGTTTAATCCTCTTGAAGCTGGGTTATTACCTTATATCAGTTTTAATAAGGGTTGTTATATAGGTCAGGAGGTTGTAGCCCGATTGAATACTTATGACAAGGTTCAGCGTAAGCTTGTTAAGTTCAAGTGGGACAGTGTGGATTATGAGCTATCCGGTAAAGCTATAGAAGATGAAGATCGAGTTGTTGGTGTCATGACTTCCTCTCTGCATGGCTTAGGAATGGGGTTTGTTCGTAAAGCTAAGGCTGAGGAAGGAAATGTCATGATTTGCGATGGTGTAAAAATTACTGTGGCTGATATATTGGCCGATTAATTTATCTCGGGGAAATTGGCTGAGAGAGTCACCCCGCCATCCACCACTATTACTTGTCCCCTGATCATCTCAGCTTCTTTGGTACAAAGAAATGCCGTCACTTTTGCTAAGTCTTCTGATGTGATCATTCTGCCGGCGAGAGTTTGTTTGCCAGCCGCTGCCATATTTTTCTTGTTGGGGAATGAATTTAAGGCATCTGTTTTTACATACCCACCTGATATAGCGTTTACATTTATTCCCTGTTCTGCCAATTCAACAGCTAGATATCTCGTAAGTGACTCAAGTGCGGCCTTCGATGTGCCCACAGACATATAGTAGGGTAGAACCTTTCGCGATCCTTCTGAACTGATGTTTACGATACTTCCACCGTGTGTCATCAATTTAGATGCTTCCACAGAGCAAATCCATGGGGCTCGGGCGTTGATATTCATTGTCCAATCCCAGTGTTTTGGTTCTAAATCCTGCGCTTGGCGCTGTACCCCAGATGCTGCGTTATTTATCAGAACATCTAGGGTTCCCATTTTTGAGCGTATTTGATCAAACAGGTGGTATATTTTGTCGGGTTCACCCAAATGAGCTTGAACTTTCAGGCAGTTCACTCCGATTGATTTGATTTCTTGGTANCAGTCCTCTGCGGCGGCATGATTACGGAGATAGTTGAAAACTATATCTGCACCACGGTTGGCAAACTCCAGAGCTATTGCTTTTCCAATGCCGCGCGAGCCGCCGGTGACCAGCACAATTTTTGAGTCAAAGTCTCTTATGGGGGATTCGGTCATATCGATATAGGACTACATGAAGTACTGGGAACCCATCTATATAGCCATTCCTCCGTCAACGCTTATAATTTGTCCAGTCACGTAGCTTGCCCGCGGACTAGCTAGGTAACCTATCATACCGGCAATGTCATCTACCTCGCCGAATCGTTGCATAGGTATCCACGCCATAATCATGTCTTTCTGCTTTTGTGTTAAGCCTTCTACTGTTTGTGTATTTACATAGCCNGGTGTCACAGTATTTACAGTTATGTTCCTAGTGGCAACTTCTTTGGCCAGTGCGTAAGTAAACCCAATGATCCCCGCTTTGGAAGCGGTGTAGTTAGTTTGCCCAACATTGCCTCTAAGGCCAACTACTGAACCTACATTAATAACTCTTCCCCAACGGGCCTTGACCATTGACCTGATGACTGCCCGGGTGCAGTAAAAAGTTCCATTTAGATTGGTATCGATGACATTTTTCCAAGCTTCATCGGTCATACGGAGCAGTAATCCATCGTCAATGATTCCGGCATTGTTCACCAGAATATCAATTTGACCGAATCTATCATTGACCATATCAATCATCGAATTAACATCATCAAGTTTGCCGACGTCGGCACGAACGGCGAAGCCGTCCACTCCGTAGCCCTTAATTGCTTTCTCAGTCTCAAGAGCGGCGTCCCGGGAGGAATTGTAGTTCACAGCAACGCTGGCACCCATTTGGGCAAGCTCCAGAGCAGCTGCTCTCCCAATTCCTTTTGAGGCTCCGGTTACAAGAGCAAATTTTCCGTCGAGTCTATTTTGTTCTTCTGGAGTCATGAATTCCTTAAGTGTCTTACTGACGCATAAATAAATTTTGGGCTAACCAGATGCTAGTGCCATAATCTTGGGAACCTGTTCATTCATCTCTTCTATTAATCTAGTTTCGACACACATTTTTGCTAAGCTTGCGGCACGTTCAAAAGTGCCNGGACTGGCGCTACCATGTCCCACAATACTGACCCCATCTACACCAAACACGGGGCCACCGCCACGTGAGTCAACGACATTATTCTTGCTGTGAAGTTCCTGCACGATCTCTCTAATGTCCTCTAAGGGCATCTTGTTTGAGAGTGCTGATTGCAACTGAATACCCAATTCAGTCCCGATGCCTTCTACCAATTTCAACAGTACATTGCCNACGAAACCATCGCANACCACCACATCNGCNNTTCCNTTAACGAGGTCGTTTCCTTCTACGTTTCCNATNAAGTTAAGCCCACTNTTGGANAATAGNGAAGAAGCTTCTTTTGTTAGAGNATTNCCTTTGCTTTGCTCNCTGCCCACGCTTANNACACCNATTTTTGGATCATCTATCTTCAAAAGAACTTTGCTAAAAACAGATCCAAGAATTCCAAAACTGAGGAGTTGAGAAGGTTTGCAATCTATATTAGACCCCAGATCAACTATGGTTTGGTTAGGAGCGGAACCTACAATTGGTCCACCTATAGCGGGTCTTTCTATTCCTTTGATTGTACCCAATACCACCGCTGCAGCGGCCATGGTCCCCCCAGTTGAACCCATAGATATGACAGCGTCAGCAGTTCCAGCTTTCACAAGTGCAGTGGCAACCAGTACAGATGATCGGGGCTTTTGGCGAAGAGCGAGAGCTGGTGCTTCAAAGTCCTCTATTTTCCCCTCAGACCCAATGACTGAGATTGGTAATCCCTCTGTATCATGTTTCTCCAATTCTGCTTCCACAGGACCTTGGTCTCCCACAAGCAGGATTCTGGTTTGGGTGTTTCGAGCTGCAAGTACCGCCCCCTCCACCGGCGCCGACGGGGCGTGATCTCCCCCCATCGCGTCTATTGCTATTGTTATTTGGTCGGACAAGGTGGTTACTCCTGAATGTATTGGCTAAGCAGACTTAATTGGAAATAATTACTGAAGAGCTTCCAGATATGATCGTTTCTCCTGCCTGGTTTGTTACTAAAACAGAGCATTTTACTTCTGTACCTTCTTCTGAAAGTACCATTTTTTGGATCTGTCCTGATGTAGTAATGGTGTCCCCTGGGTATGCTGGAGAGCGAAATCTAATCTTCACCTTGCCGGAATGATGCCAACATTCTCCAAATGTTAAAGACATGGATTCTGAAATAGTTGCTGCTACCATCATTCCGTGTGCTATGTTTCTGCCAAATTGAGACTTTTCCGCAAATTCCTTATTAATGTGGATAGGGTTAAAGTCGCCCGAAGCTTCCGCGTAAAGTAACACTTGATCGGAAGTTATTTCTTTAATAACTTCAATGATTGGGTTTCCTTCTTGCATTGTTATAGCTAACCCCTTTACTGCAGTGAGATGTCGACAGGTAGCATTATTGTACTTTTCCCTTTCATGACATGGTCATTTAAGTCGTCTTTCACATTCAAATCTACGACCATGAATCGGTATTCCCCCCGCACACTATTTGATGAAAGTATGGCTACACATTCCAAATGCATTCCGACTCGGACTGGCTTCAGAAAGGATAATTCCTGTCCTAAATGTAGTGTCCCACCAGGAATCTTCAAGTCAGTGACGACTCCTCTAAGGCTTAATGCTGCTATGGACATGGGTGGCGCTATATTTGAGGCGCTAGTTTCAGGTTGTACAGAAGTGTCTTTCACTGCTGATATGTATTTTTGAACCGATTTCCTGTCAAGAATGTATTTTTGTTGAGACACAACAGTGCCAATTTCCAGTTCAGCATAGTTAATGCTGCCGGAGTGCTTACCGTCAGGGATGTAAGAAAAAATGTCCGTCTTTTTGGAAGCCATTATTGTGTCAGGTCCTGTCTTTTATTCCGACCCTGAAGCAGAACCTCTTTGTAATTCTGCCTCTTCGAGCATCCGATCCAAAATTGTAAAGGATGCCTCGTTTTCAAAGTCGAGTCCCGCTATCGCTATTACCCTGAACAACACTCCCGTCGATACTCTAACATTGACGGGTTTCTCAAGGGATGGGAGGTCTACGCCCATCGCCTGTGACATGAATCCTGCTGCTGCCATACCGGACCTTGTCAAAGGGCATCTAACTAGCTCGTGCCCTTCGTGGGTAAGCATCACTCCTGAGGGGGTTTGAAAATATTCCATACGAACGTGAGCCCTCGGCACTGACATAAGCTCCTCTGCATAGTCTGTGATTTCCACGGTGTTCTCTGTATTTGGAGACATCGTTAGATTATATGCTTGCTGGAAGAATTTCGTATTTGAAGAGAATTTAGGACTATCTAGAGGTGGAAACAGGAGGTGGAGCTAGCTTGTACTTGTAGAGAGAGATTTGGTGATCAGTTATTTTGTTAACAGTCTTGAACCGGCGGTTTCCATTTTTGTCGAAGGTTTGTAGCCCCTATGGATTGGGTCCCCGCAGCCGTAGTGCCCAAACCATCTCTGGGAAACTTCAGAATCCGATAACCATCCAGAGATTCTATTAGCATCCTCTTTTGTAACTGGGTTTAAAGAGATGCTGGGTAACATTTGATCCCCTCTATCGATGTCGTATGCGGACAAAACCCGCAATGATTCCGATCAGTTAGATCCTATTTGAACAGGACTGTCACAATATCATCGCGCAGAGTAGAGCAACGCCATTAACACCTCAACGGCGGTGCCTGGGTTTGTATGGTAGCCGCATTGACCTATACCCTAGGCTTACACCTAGGAAAAATATAGGTCTCTCCAATTTTGATGATATTTCCTTAGCGTTCTGTCACCTAAAAGCCTTTCGTGTATCGCATTATATATATAAAATTGCGATTATGTCAAAACTCATAAGACAATTATAACGATATCCGGAAAACATAGATCCTTATCAGGGATTTTAGCTATTATTTACATGATGTTGTTAAAGAATACGTAATTACTCTTTCATGAAAGATATTTCCAGTATAGGTAGTAATGAATAGGCACACCGGAAAACACTTGTAGAAAGTTGGGAGTAAATGGGTGTTAATCGTCAAGCGATGGGGTGATTTTGAACTATTGTAATGGTTTTCCCCCTATCTGAACATGAATTAATTGTGTTTTAGTAGAAGTGATTCACCATATCATGGTGATATATATATAGAATAAGAATGTGGACATATTTGCCTATATTAGAAAAGGTAATTAGCAGTTGATTGACATAAATTTAATAAGAGAACATCCTGAAATCCTTGAAGATTCTGGTACTAGGCGTGGAATAGATATTCCGATCGTGGAGGCCTCTGATCTCGACAAGCAAAGACGGTTAATTATCGTGGAATTAGACGATCTAAGGGCGAGGCGAAATGATGTCTCCCGGAAAATAGGCCATTTAAAAGAAAAACCTAAAAAATTGATAGAGGAGATGAGAGAAGTAGGTGGTCGGATTAAAAAGTTGGAAGAGGAAGAACGGGATATTTCGGCAAAACTTGAATCCATTCTGTTGAATATCCCAAATATACCCTCTAACACTGTTCCTGTTGGTGCTGATGAAGAGAGTAACGTGGTAATTAGGGTCGTCGGAGAGAAGCCTGAATTCAATTTTGAGGTGAAGCCACACTGGCAGATAGGTGAAGACCTTGGGATTATTGATGTTAAGAGTGGAGTGAAACTTGCGCAATCGAGATTTTATGTGCTTAGAGGGAAAGGAGCCGCCCTTCAGCGGTCCCTCATACAGTGGATGCTTAACTTACACACTTCGGAGAACGGATATGACGAGCTATACCTTCCATACATGGTTAATCGTGAGACTGTAACCGGATCAAGTCATCTCCCACATTTTGAAGAAAATATGTATCACGACTTAGAGGACGATCTCTTCATGGTTCCAACTGCAGAGGCTCCAGTTACAGGGATGTTTCGTGAGGAAATAATCGATTATTCAGAGCTGCCTATGAGATTTGTGTCCCATACCCCGTGCTGGCGCCGAGAGAAATTTTCTGCCGGTAGAGACACCAGGGGTATAAAAAGGGTTCATCAATTCGACAAGGTGGAGATGTATAAATTTGTCGAGCCTGATATCTCATACGATGAGCTAGAACTTCTTGTTGGGGATGCTGAAAAGGTTTGTGAAAAATTGGGTATCCAGCATAGAGTTCTTGAGCTGTGTACTGGAGATCTTGGCTTTGCGGCCGCTAAAAGTTACGACGTGGAGATGTGGGGAGCCGGTGCCGAGGAATGGCTGGAGGTATCGTCATGCTCAAATTGTACGGATTTTCAATCAAGAAGAGCCTCTATACGGTATAGACCTGACGAGGGGGGTAGACCCCGCTTTTTACACACACTTAACGGATCGGGCCTCGCGATACCCCGGGTAATGATAGCGATAATGGAAAATTTTCAGCAGGAAGATGGAAGTGTGGCTATACCAGAAGTTCTGCAGCCCTATACTGGGTTTGCTGTTATAGATAAACCTTAGATCATAAAATCTAGATTGAACCTAAGGGTTTTAAACAAAGGAAATTAACGAATAGGAGAGAATAAATGGAAGTAGTCAGACAGGAAAATATCGAGGCACAGGATGCAACCAATGCTCCTTTATTTTACGGTGGTAAAGTCACTAGAAAACCACTTGTGGGAGACCCTAAGACGGATCAATATAGTTTCAACCTTGTGTCTTTCTACGATGGAGCTAAGAATCATTTTCACACACATACCAGTGACCAGATTCTGTTTGCTACGGAAGGGGTTGGCATTGTAGCTAATGAGTCAGAAGAGATTCGGATGAAGGCAGGAGATACAGCATTTATTCCTGCTGGGGAAAAACACTGGCATGGTGCTGCAGATTCAGAGGATTTTTTCCATATTTCGCTAACTCGGCCCGACAGTGCTACTGAGATGTTTTTACCGGAAGACTAAACTTGTCCCGCCGTGGCGTGGAAATAGGGTTACATCAGATTTTGTCATTACTAGCCTGGGAGTCTGGGTAGTCAATTCTGCATTCCTCGCAGATGGAGTCGGGGATTATTCCAAATCTCATAAGCCAGCCGAAGACGTAGCAGCCAGTACAAAACCCGAGGAAGGCTTCGAGCGAGGCGAATAGTCCCAAGGTACCAATCAAATATCTGGTTATTATTACGGAATCTCCGAGATAAAAAGTAACTAGCGCAGCGATGCAAAATCCGAGTCCGATAGATTGGGCAAACCTTTTAGGGGGTCCTGGCACTGGCTTGTTCGGCACTCTCAAAAGAGGGATCAGGACTCTTGTAACGAGCTGACCAATTGGGCTTAGGCTNGGNCCGGTCAAAGTTCGGGCCNCAAAACCATANGCNAGAAAAATCAAGANNTANTCGTTNCCTGTNANTTGAAANGCTANNGCCAATGCAACAACAAANAATGCCACCATTCGAGCAGCATANTCNTTCACNGGNTTTGGGAAGCTAAATANNGTTTTCATCTCAATTTNGNTTAGATTCTACACTTAACTTNNNANNTGAAACTACNNNGTATTCNCAAGNNNNAGTNNNTAGGTTGCGNTAAATGTTCANGTNTCACTAGAATAGGAAAGTTTTTACNNATTTGAAANAANNATANAGGGAGGCGGTCGCGAATGTTTGCAGCNAGAATAGCGAGCCCAAAAAAGTATGAGATTGANGATATTGANNTACCTGTAATAAANGATGGACANTGTTTGATANAGCTGGAGCGGTGGTCTGTTTGTGGAAGTGACATCCGNCATGCTTACGGACCTGTTCATCCTGAAGANGAATATCCTATGCGTCACGGTGGTGCCTGCCANGAATGTGCGGGAACCATTGTGGAGAGTAAGTCGGACAAGTTTAAAGTTGGGCAGCGCGTAATAGTACTTCCCGGCCAAGACGGTCCTGGAGGCCTTGTCGAGTACTACCCTGGCGATGAAGGGCGTATGGCCTTACTGCCGGATCATGGAGATCTGGGGGAGTGGCTTATGTGCCAGCCTTCTGGGACGGTACTCTATTCATGCCAGCAGATGGGGACCATTCTTGGCAAAGACGTTGTTGTTATGGGACAGGGCAGTATAGGTTTGTCGTTCACAGCTATAGTTGCCAGAGCAGGTGCTCGACGGGTGATAGCTGTGGATCCTCTTGATTATCGGTTAGAGTGGGGCAAGAAGTTTGGNGCAACCCATACAATCAATCCCGATAAGGACGATGTTGATGAGGCTCTTGCGGAAATCACAGATGGCAAATTGGCAGATATTTCAGTTGAGGCTTCTGGTTTCCCTGATGCTCTGAGTGCCGCCATCAGGAGTGCTACCAAGCACGGAAAGGTAATCATATTTGGTATTCAAGCTGGGCCCACGGGAAGGAAAACGGAAATTGATACATCGATATTCCTTAAAAATGCTCCCACAATTATCCCGACTTCAGGAGCTGGAAGTGGGGANCCCATAGGACATATAGATAGGATGATTGAGTTGAAAGAAAGAGGCTGGTGGGACCCGGGACAAATGAAGACACATGAAATGAAATTTGATAACGTTCAAGAAGCATATGACCAATATGAGCAGTACGAAGATAATGTTGTCAAGGTGTTGATGACTAACGACTAAATATGCTGCACTTAATTGAGTAGTTAGTGTTAAAAGGGGAGACCAGCAGTCTCCCCTTTTTTCGTTTATATGGTCGCTACGGACCTTCTCCGAAGTTGGTGGCCACGGGAATTATCAAAATTAGGAGATAGATATGAAAATAACGTCAGTAAAGGCAATTCCTGCATCCCATAGCACGATCAGGGTGGGTATAAAAACTTCGCGAAACTATGTCTTTGTGAAGATAGAAACTGATGAAGGAATCACCGGGTGGGGCGAGGCCACGTGTGGTCCACTGAGTGTCGCCACAATGGTTGATGAGTTCGGGAGAGTGATTCTTGGTAAAGACCCAATGGAAATAGAGAAACATTGGCAGACTCTTTACCACCACTTCCATGTAAGGGGCGGTATTGTTCAGATGTCTGCTATCAGTGGTATTGAAATTGCTCTCTGGGACATCAAGGGAAAAGCTCTGGGTGTACCAGTGTATGAACTTCTTGGCGGAAAAATCCGTGACAAGATATGGACTTATGGCAGATGGGACGGGACTACACCAGAGCTGGCAGTTCAAAATGCCATGGACCATGTCGATAAAGGACTTACTGCTTTAAAGGGTGATCCATTTGAGCACAGAGGTATTTTTATTGACCGAGATTCTGAGGAGTTGGCTATTGCAAAGATGAAAGCGGTTCGTGAGGCTGTAGGAAATGATGTGGAGTTGTTTGTTGAGGTGCATGGAAGGTTGGCGCCGTCTGACGCTATCAGGATAGGAAATAGACTCGAGGAGTTCAGACCTTTTTTCTATGAAGAGCCGGTTCCTCCACAAAACCTCGAAGCTCTCAAAAAGGTTGCAGATAACGTTAATATTCCAATCGCCACTGGAGAGAGACTTCTAACAAAATTCGACTACGCAGATCTCTTGCCTCTCCATGCCGTTGATTTGATTCAGCCAGATGTTGTTCAAGCAGGAGGTATCTTAGAACTTAAAAAAATTGCAGCTATGGCTGAGGCATACTATGTGGGATTTCAGCCCCATAATCCATACGGCCCTTTCTGCACGATAGCTGCTTTACACCTTGATGCTTGTACTCCAAACTTTCTTATTCAGGAGGGTGGCATACATCCTTGGTTCCAGGATGCAACTGTCGGAGACTTCCCTCAGCAGGAAGGCGGATACTTTGGCGTTCCTCCCGGACCTGGTTTAGGAGTTGCCATGAACGAAGATTGGCTGTCTGCTAATCCCTGGGATGATGATGCATTTCCATGGAGGCCCGGCACGGGCATAAATCCCTCCCGACAGGATGTCTACTGGTCGTAATCAATAATGGGGTTATACCGGTGCTACTTTTAAAAACAGGGCATCAGAGAGAACAGTTCCAGCCTAAGTCTAAAAGGGGTTATATGATTAGCTGAGCGCAGTTCCTGTGGCACCCGTGTATATCGAGTAAACTGACTGACTGGCTGTTATAAACAGTCTGTTCCTTTTTCTTCCACCAAAGGTGAGATTTGCAGGAACTTCTGGTACATAGATACGACCTATTAACTCTGCCTCAGGGGAATAAACTGAAACTGAATTCGTACCGCGTTGGGCTGAAGCCCATATATTTCCGTCGCTGTCACAGCGAATCCCATCTGTGGAGTCGTTTCCAGTATCTGCAAATACTTTTTTTTCATTGAGCGAGGTTCCCCCGCTGGTCAATTCATAGACGTAAATTACTTTTGGGTTATCAGACCCAGAATCTGATACGTAAAGTTTTGTGAAGTCTGGTGAAAAGCAAAGGCCGTTTGGCTTAAGTATCTCCGTAGCCTTTACTTCCACTGAGCCTGTTACTGGATCGATCCGATATACGGCTGTAGGGAGTTCGGGCTCTGACTTATTACCTTCATAATCATTGAGTATTCCGTAATCGGGATCCGTAAACCAAACTGCTCCGTCAGAATGTACGACGGCGTCATTAGGAGAATTCAAAGGCAAATTTTTAAAAGAATTGGCTATGACATTCACAGTACCGTCGTGCTCGGTTCTGGTAACTCTCCGCGTAAGATGCTCGCAAGAAATTAATCTACCTTCCCTGTCTCGGACATTTCCATTGGAGTTATTGGAGGGTTTACGAAATTCACTCACTGATCCGGTTTCCTCGGTCCAGCGTAATATTCGGTTGTTAGGAATATCACTCCAAAGTAGGTACCTCCCATCCCCAAACCACGCAGGTCCTTCAGCCCAGCGACAACCGGTGTAAATACGCTCCATTCCAGCATTTCCGATAACATATTTCCGAAAACTTTCGTCTATAATTTCCACAGCCGGTTCGGGATATGAGACAACGCCCGTTTCCCAGTTCCGGTCCAGGTGTCTATCAAATTTATTCTCACCAACCATGCTTTCCTCTTTTCAGGAAGTTTAATTTAAAAATGTGGGAACCCAATGCTATGGATTCCTAACTTTACCTAATCACGATAACTAGTTTCCGTGGTACGATTTTGCATGCTTTCATTGTAATGGCCTCCCTAAACTAACAGGTCGAGCATAGGTTGAACAAATCACCCACGGTTACCAAAAATATTAATAAGGGCTCAGGTAATCTTTACTACGGCTGGTTCGTTCTTGCCGTGTGTTTTTTCATTGCACTTTCCGCGTTTGGAATTCGGTCGTCAATGGGGGTTTTCGTTACACCCTTGGAAGCGGATATGGGTTGGTCTAGGGCGGATATTACCCGAGTTCTATCTTTTGGTATTTTGGTTGGTGCCATATCGTTCTTGGTAACAGGATACCTGCATGATCGTTTTGGTGGAAGATTTGTTATCGGAGGAGCCTTAATAATGCTGGGCGTATGCACAGCGTTAATGAGTACCGTTAATTCAATCCCATCATTTATTTTTATCTATGGGTTTCTGGGTAGTTTTGCATCGAGCGGCGTTTCTTTTGTCACAATACATTCTCTGCTTGCCCGGTGGTTTTTTAAGCGCCGAGGCTTGGTAATGAGTATCTCGGCAGCAGGTGGATCATTTGGCCCTTTGATGTTTGCTCCACTTTCTGCTTATCTAATTCAGGCGTTTGATTGGAGGTTCGCTTTTGTCGTTCTGGGCTGCATCATCGCTTTTATAGCAGGGCCCATGGCACTCGCTTTTTTGAAAGATAGTCCCTCAAGTTTACTACCGGAGTCGGAAAGGGTGTCTGGAGAAGAAGTAGAGGGGGGGAAAAGCGTAACTCAGGATGGACCACTATTTACCTCGGGNCGAGGTGGTTGGAAGGGGGCCCTCTCAACTTCGCCCTTTTGGCAGTTATCGGCGGCATATCTGGTTTGTGGGATTACAACTAATATCCTTTCAGTTCACTTCGTGCCATTTGCGGAGGATCAGGGAGTTCCTAAAATGACTGCTGCCAGTATATTCGGGGTTATGATGGGGCTCAATTCAATAGGAGTTCTTACTGCGGGGATGTTATCGAACTGGTGGAGTCAAAAGCTAGTTCTTGGGTCCACCTATGCTCTGCGTGGAGTCGCCTATGCTGTGTTGCTGACAGTAGGAGGTGTCGAAGGAATGTGGGCGTTTGCTTTCATAGCTGGTATGTCTTGGATTGCCACGGCATCAATGACTTCTTCACTTACAGCGGACATTTTTGGTCTGAGGAATTTAGGGACATTGAATGGCATGACAAACATGTCGCATCAGATCGGAGGAGCTCTGTCGGTTCTTATGGCCGGCGAGTTACAGCAGATTACCGGTTCTTACGTCATTCCCTTTTCAATTGCCGGATTGACCTTGATAGGTGCGAGCATCGCTGCCTTCAGTGTCAATGAGAAGAAATATTCGTACAGGTATAACACCGTTAGATCTGTACCCCAACCCGGATCAGCAAGCTAACTGTTAACAATGCAGAATCTATTTTCCTAAAGTCTCATGATATCGTCTGATGGTTTCCTCTGTGGGGGGATAATATTTACCTGGTGCCACATTCTCTTCCTCGATTAGTGTTTTAATCCACTCTTCAACTTCCTCATGTTCTTCAACCCAGTTGATAACATCCTCGATTATGCATTCGGGAACTATGACTACGCCGTCATCATCGGCCATTACCAGATCACCAGGCCTTACTGCTACTCCCCCACATTGGATCGTCACGTTGGCCTCAAATGGATCAATTTCGTCGGCTCCACCCATTGGAGTTCTCCCACCTGCAAAGACTGCTAGCCCGTAATCCGCAACGATATCAAGATCTCTGATGGAGGCGTCAGTTACAAGGCCGGAGGCTTTGCGCATTTTAAGTTGAAGAAGTTTTACGTCGCCACCAATGGCAGCATACTTTTTACCCAGCCCATCAATTACTAGCACATCCCCAGGTTCACAAGATCCCATGGCAATATATTCGGGGGATTTTTCACCAATGTGTGTTTGTTCCATGATGTCTTTCCGCGGAGGTATGAATCTTAGCGTTTTAGCCGGGCCTGCAAGCGTCAAACCAGGTGTAAACGACTCCACCCCTCTCATGAAGCAAGGTTCATATCCTAGACGCCTAACAGCAGAGTAAACAGTGGCAGATGCTACATTTTTGTAGCGAGTTATTATGGATTCTTGAATACTCATATTATCCTCAGATACATCGATCCTTTATTTATTAAATTTGCTTAGTTTTGAGAAAGTTTTGGGATTGTAATATTTGCCTGGAGCAACATCTTCCCTCTCAATTAATTTTTTTATCTGTTCTTCAACTTGTTCGTGATCCTCAGCCCAGTCAATTACTTCTTCAGCAACCCTTTCCGGGACAACAACAACACCGTCATCATCGCCAACTATTACATCGCCGGGTTTGACGGTAACTCCTCCACATTGAATTACACAATTCGCTTCATAGGGCCAAACATCTGGTTCTCCGACTCGAGCTGTGTTGCCGGCAGCGAACAACTTTATCCCGTATGGTATGACTGCATTAATGTCACGGATTGACCCGTCGGTCACCAACCCTTCAGCGTTTTGGTTCTTAAGTTGAATTAGTTTTACATCGCCACCTATGGAAGCCTCATTTTTTCCCATGGCGTCGAACACCGCAACGTCACCTGGACCACAAGATCCCATAGCCACATATTCTGGTGACTGTTCACCGGACGGAGTTTCCCTCTTTATATCCGCGCGAGCCGGTATGAATCTGAGAGTTTTTGCTCTGCCAGCCATTCTATCTGTACCGCTTCTTTGATGAGTGTATGTCTTGATACCACGCATGAAGCATGGCTCATATCCTCCCAACTCTCTAACAGCTGAATATACAGTTGCGACGGCCACTTTCCTGTATCTGGCCAATATCTCATCTGAAATTGCCATATCTCTCTCCTTGCCAATAAATCTTGGCTAGGTTACGCATGGCAATCGAGATGGTCAACGGTTATTTTCATCTATGCCTAATTATGGTGAGAGTACAATGTGTTCACTTATTTATTTGTAGGTCCTAACCTGCAGTTGTAATCTTCACAATAAACTCCTTGCATGATGGGGTGATTTCTGGACGCAATCGTAAGGCTTACCAGCCGTAATGGACGGATTTTTTATGGTTGGGTTATTGTGGCTGTTATGGCCATCACTAGCGCTGTTAGCATGGGGATGGGGTCCCTCAACTTCGGTTTATACATTAAGCCAATGGGCGATGAATTGGGGATGGGTCGGGCCTCTTTTGGTTGGGCCATGTCGGCAAGAAGCGCCTCAGGAGCCCTCACAGGACCATTGATCGGGAAATTGCTCGATTTGTACGGAGCAAGATGGATACTTTCGGTAGCCACGTTGATTTCAGCTGTATGCATGGTATCTCTAGCCTATATTAAAGAACCCTGGCATTTGGTACTGGTGTTTGCTGTAATGGGCCTAGTGGGTATGAGTGGTCCTGGGGCTCTTACTACATCTGTTCCCCCTACCAAATGGTTTGTCCGAAACAGGGGTAAAGCACTTGCATATTCTTCCGCTGGAATTTCTTTGGGCGCGGTCATATTTGTTCCGTTAACCCAGTTGTTTATTGAACAGTACACTTGGCATGGGGCTTGGATAATCCTAGCGATAATTGGTGTGGGAATCATAGTTCCCCTATCTTTGCTGTTTATAAGGCGTGAGCCAGAAGACGTTGGTATGCTGCCGGATGGTGGCCATAGGATTAAAAATGGCTCACCAACTGAGGAATTAGAAAATTCTGAGTTGTCGTGGCCAACCCGTCAGGCACTTAGAACTGTCTCAATGTGGACTCTTACAGCTGCCTTTTCTATTCTTTCTTTGGGGATACTTACACTGGCGTTGCACAGGATTCCGGCTTTTATGGACAGAGGGCTTGATCCTGGGCTTGTAGCAATAGCCACCGCGTTTGATGCGGTATGCGCCGGTGTGGGTAGCTTTTTAGCTGGTATGTTGGTTCGAAGGATATCTGCGAAGCTAATTGGTACATCAGCGTTTCTCATGTTAGCCCTGGCGAGCATTATGTCCATATATGCTTATGACTTCTGGCTGATGTTCTGGTCTATGGCTTTGTTCGGGCTCGGTATAGGAACAAATATGTTCAACCAAAATTATATTTGGGCTGATTATTTCGGAAGAGAAAATGTAGGTACAATCAGAGGTATTGTCACACCAATAAACCTCGCAATCGGCGGTATTGGTGCACCTGCAGCTGGCTATGTTGTAGACATAACTGGTTCCTATGATCCAGCATGGTGGGCCGGGGTGGTACTAATGTTATTAGGAGCTCTGCTTTTTTCAGTATCGCGTAACCCGGGCGCCCCACCTGTCATTAGATACGAGGATGACTATAATGACAAACGCTCGTTTTGAATTCAAGGGAGGAGAAAAGTCTTGAAGTTTGGATTATTTATGGAGTGGCCGAACCCATCGGTCAAAAATTTTTCTAGTCGCTTTGATGAGGGCATAAAACAGATACAACTTTCTGAGCAGCTTGGGTATGACTATGTCCTGATAGCAGAGCATCATTTTTCTAACTATGGCTTTTCACCGGCTCCATTGCTCCAGGCTCTGAAGATTGCCGAAAGCACGGATAGAATCAAGATAGGTACCGCTGCGATTATAGTTCCCGAATGGCAACCGATAAGAGCTGCCGAAGAAATGGCAGTGTTGGACCACTTCACCAAGGGAAGAGTTTTTTGTGGGGTTGGTAGGGGATACCAACCTTATGAGATGGGTGGATTTGGTATTGGACTTGAAGAATCACGTCCTCGTTTCCAGGAAGGTCTTGAGGTCATGATGAAAGCCTGGACAGAGGAGGAAGATTGGACCTACCAAGGCGAATTTATAAAAGTTGAAGAGCCGATAACCGTATTTCCGAAACCTTATCAGAAACCACATCCCCCGCTATGGCTAGCGGGATCTTCAGAAGGTTCGATGAAACTTGCTGCAGCTAAAGATATTACGCCTTTGACTTCTAGCATGATGGGCATGGAGGGGGTGGCCTCTCAATTTGGAAGCTATGTTAGGGCACGAAATGATTTAGGTAAGTCAGTTGAAGACCTTCAAATGTCATTGCAATGTATGACTCATTGCGCTCCGACGATGGAGGAGGCGTTGAATCAACTGCCCTATATCAGATGGCAGATTCGTGCTCAGAAAGCTCTTACAGAGAGGAGAGTGGTAAATGGGAAAACTCAGGCTGAGCCATATGAGGGTGAAATGGCTCAGGATATTTTTTTGGACAGGACCTATCTGGGTGATCCTGAGTCTCTGATCAACAAATTCAAGCGGGCGAATGATATTGGTATCACTAATATCAGTCTCTGGATGGACTGGGGTGGGATAAAGCATGAGAACCTGATGGGGTCTATTAAACTCTTTGGTGAAGAAGTTCTACCAGTTTTAAAGGATCTTAATCCTCCTGAGAGTTCTGTAGCAAACGCTATTGCCTCAGCGGAAGTAGAGGGAACTTTTACTGTTACAGGAGATAGATTGTCAGCTGATGGTGGATAAGAGCACTTCGATTAAATGAATATTTTGGTGACAAATCCTGCTTCACGATTGTCCCGTGAGATTGTTCAGGCTCTCAGCCTTGCCCATGAAGTAGAGTTGGCAGAGGGTCCCTTTGGCCATGAAGAAGCCCAAAATGAACTTGTGAAAGACGTAGACACGGTAGTTCATTCCCTCCAGGATTCTCCGTCAATAGACGAATCTGAACGCCTTGACCAAGCAATGCGTCAAACTTACAACCTATTGTGGACATGTGTTCAAGGGGGAGTTTCTAGGTTTGTTTTCCTATCATCTCTTTCATCTATGAAAAGCTATCCAGAAAACTATTTGGTCAATGAAAAATGGAGACCCCTCCCAACGACGGAAATTGATGGACTTTGTTTTCACCTAGCCGAGTTTGTATGTAGAGAATATGGACGGGAACGAGGCATAGATGTTCGTGTACTCCGATTAGGGGATTTGGACTGGGACGGTGAATCGGATTCCGATTCAGTTCTATATGGTGCTGACGCTTTGAACGGAGTTATCAGGGCAATAGAAGTAGACCTGGAAGCAGG